>NZ_JAWLCK010000037.1:0-24241 GCF_041687175.1 Lutispora sp. | reverse complement strand
CCTTCTGCAGGAGGAAGGCATGCCTTTGAAACTTATCTGGCAGTTAACAATGTTGAAGGACTGGAAAAAGGTATATATATTTATATGCCTTTGGAACATAAGCTTGCTTTTTCTCATTCTGTTGATAATCTGAAAAGTAAACTTGCCTATGCCTATGGAGGCGATAATTATCAAGATGAGGCTCAGTGGTTCGGAAGAGCACCGGTGATATTCCTATGGTCCTGTATACCATATCGAGGCGAGTGGCGCTATCATTGTGAAGCTCACCGCTTAATGCTGATAGACATTGGACATGTATGCCAGAATTTATACCTGGCCTGTGAAGCCATTGGATGCGGCACTTGTGCAATAGGAGCATATGTACAAGAAGCCTTCGATGATTTGCTCCACATAGATGGGCAAAATGAGTTTGTCATTTATATTTCTGCTGTAGGCAAAGTTAAATAAATATACTTTTTTTATGATCATATTTTTCCAAGATATCATTAACAGAAATAGTACATGCCACATATATAGTAGCAGGGGAATAAATTTCTAATCAAGAGGTGGTGATATTTTGGAAAGATTTTATGATTCCAGAGGAACACTTTACGGATATGTAGATAACGATACAATTTTCGACTGCTGTGGAAGAGTGATGGGTTATACAGATGGTTGCAGAATCTTTGATGCTTATCGAAGGCCTTTAGCTTATATAGATAGGGGTAATGTATACTCATCCAATGGGGCACGTTTAGGATACTATAACAGCAGAAATTACAGATTATACGATATGGATGGAAACTATTTGGGTTATGGCAACAGCGGCTTTAGGGGACTGCTTGGAGCTATATTGCTTCTGCTTCTATTCAGGCCATTCAACAGATTTTTCTTCTAGAACCATAATTAATGATTTACCATGGGATAAAATAAATCCTATCCGGTAAGCTAATCAGCGATGAATATGCCTTATTATGATAAGTGGGCACGAGGTAAAGCTATAAGCTGCCTCATGTTCACTTATTTTGTTTTTAAAGGGAATAGCAGAATCCTGTCGAATATTCTATATTATAACTATTGCATGTAAATTCAACTACATATGGGAGGTATAATATGTTCAATGCTGTAGAAATAGATAGATGCAGACCCATAATAGATGGCTTTAAAAATATACTTCTGAAAGAGGATTATTATAAATGTATTGAGTATGTAAAACAGCAAAGGGAACTGGATAGTATTTTTAATGCTCATTTTGATAAAAGTAAAAAGCCAAGAGAAATAATAAGGATGATGAAAGACAGATACAGGGCAAATCCAGAGCATTATGTGCTATTTAATATACTTATGCTTTATCGTGACCAATACTGCTACCAGCCTTGGACAGAGCTTATGGAAGTATTTGCAGATAATTCGCCTCTTCACTCCTATAAATGTCTTTTTATATATCATAATCTGAGAAAGAGACATTTGGCCCACCCAGGGGGAGAGGAATTAAAATTAGATTTGTTCAGGAAATGGGAAGCGATGAAAGATCTATGCGGAAGAAACAATCTATGGGTGGAAGCCTTTGGAGCAGCTTTGCAGCAGGCCAGCATTTCTGATGAATATTTTATAAACTATATTACTTTTGTTGATTATAATTTGGATAAGCTCATGAACCATCCTTCCATTCAACATGTGAAAAAGCTTGAAGTCATTGAAGCGGTCAAAGAATTCCTGAAGGATAACATCCAAAATAACAAATTCAGCAACTGGATACAGGCAATTCTATATGAAACAGATGGAGATTTGGACAGCTCTGTAGATTGCAGGGTAAAGGATTATAGAAAGCATAAGAATCCTATGGTAATAGTAAGGAAGCTTTATTCAATAAAGGAATTTGACAGACTTGAAGCCTTTCTTAACAAAGAATTGGAGTCGGATCCTGAAAACAAAGAAATAGGAGACAGCTTAAAGAGATTTGAGATATTGAAAATAGTACCCCAGCTTGAATATGAGGAATTAATAAAAATGGTGGAAGAAGCGGTATTTAAGGGGACGGAGGTTCCTTCAGGGGAGAAGTTGAGCGAGTTATGCATAGCCTTTAATAAACATGGAAAAAGAAAGCCAGGGGTAGAAATCTTCAGGCTGTTTAAGCAGTTGTTCCCTTTGGATCATGAGGTATGCAAGTACTATGCAATGCTTCTTGAAGCAGATGGTCAGATTGAAGAAGCTTTCAGAAACTATGATTTAATATTGATGTCCGGTTTTGATGATAAAAGGACCATAGCGGACATCAGGATTGTTGTAATAGCCGCCCTTGCTCACGATAGGTATGAATATGCCAATAGAGTATACGCCAGATTAAATGATATGGAAGATATCCGAAAAGAGATAGATGAGCTGCATAAATCGGGCAATAGATATGGAATGAAGAGTATCCATAAATTATACATACAGGTGAATAAAGAACTTAAGCTGATGATGGATTTATATGCCAAAGGACAGGAAGACAAATGGAGCAGGTTGCTGAAAAAGGATTTCAAGTCTATTTGTACCAAAGTTGTGGACTATGACTGCATAGGGATTGTTGACCAAATGTTCACTGAGGAGTATTCAGCTTACATGGATTTTGAGGAAATAAAAGATATAGTAAAGGTTACGGCTACATATTCCAAAAAGATTTTTCCGCTAAAGCTTCATATGATGAGAAGATATCTGGAATGTTTGGAAGCTGGGGATACACAGTGTGAAAACATGTTAGCGGTGGTAGAGTCTCTTTATGAAGGTTTGTCTGTTGCTCTGAAATATGCAACCGACAATACGGATACAGGGGTTTTCAAATTTAAAGAAATAATCGATAAGTTAAAATCCTATGATGATGTTCAAACTACATTGATAGCATGCATAGATATGCTTCATGATAATACAGAGCCTGAAATCAAGAGATTTGTGCTGTTATTGATGACAGGCTTATTCAGCTGCAGTAGAAGTATAAAAAGCATATTTGGGAGCAGCTACGATAAGAAGGAGAGCAAAAAGCTCATTTTGGAGTTTTGCAGAATATATATTGAGGAATTAAACAAAGGTACATATTTTCATGTAAAATTAGGTTTTGACCTTCTTGATTGTTTTTATATTGAAGAAGCCAAACAATATTTTGAATTTGCTATGAACAACATGGCTGAAGATGAGAAGGGAGCAGCAACTTCTCAGTTAATGTACTATGTTTGTGATTTGCTTATTAAGATAGATAAGGGATTAGACATTGATCCTGCTGATTATGAAAAGAAGAGTTTCTTTACAAAAGCGGTTTTGTCACTTGTGAAAAATGCCATGTATGAAAACCATGTGTCAAAATATCTAAGCAACAGGCAAGATAAGAATAGTGAGATTATAATCATGTTCAATGCCTTTAATTCAGCCTTGAAGCAGGATTATCATAAGGCTCAGGAGGTACTGAAAGGTCTTAGGCATAATAAGGAACTCTATGAAGCCTGTGAGATTCAAATCAGCAGTTTGCTAGTTAAGAATAATGAATATATATCCGAGGAAGAGGATTTAGTGGAAGAAGAGACAGCTGTTACTGTGGAAGAGTCGGATGAGGCAGCATTAATATCTGCTTTCTTAGTATTATTAGACCATGTCCATGACATAGAAAACTTCATGGAAGAGCTCCTTGACTTTGTTCCCCTATTGGCTGAGAGTGTATCCCAATGCCAGCTAATTGAAAATGATTTGGAAGACCAGTACAAAGTATGGACTTCAGTTATTGACAGGTATGTAGGCACCGTGGAAGCCTTATCCATGTCAGAACTCAGCAACAGAAGCGATGCATGCCTGAAGGCTTCAGCAGCAGCCAGGATTATGGGGAGGCATAGTGAATTTTTGAAATACATGGCTGAATACTGTGAAGTTGAACTGGAGCGTCTCACCAGAGGACAGAAAATATACAGCTACCAGGTTGCCCTTGCATATGAAGCCCACCTGATATGGTATGCAAGGTATAAGTATTATAGGAAGCATAATTTAAATATCAGTAAATCAGATAAGAAGCTGGGGTATTATCATATAGTATTCTTTAAAGCCTTTACTCTTATTGATGATTTTTCCATTCTCCATGAGAATATGACATATGTGAAAAGGATAACCCTGCTCTTTTCCAGGATAGGCTACAAGTTTTTGAATGTATACCAGAAGGAATACAAAGTTGGTAAAGAAGGCATATTGAACCATTTCAACTCCTTTTCCGCTGCCATAGAAAGATATGTCGATACTGAGAATGGGGAAGATAAAAGAATATATATGGATGTAGCCATAGATCTGGTGAAAAAAATGGAGGAGACGGCTGAAGATCAATTCTATCAAAAGGATAAATATGATATCAATGCTTTCACAAACAGCTTATTGTTCTTATGCAATGAAGAAATAACAAAGCTGGAGAATAAACCTGTTATTAAAGTGGCTTTTTTAAACCAAGAGGACATACATACTATAGCTATGGATGGTAAGTTCCAAAGCAGCTTCCATTTTTTAATCAGTAATGATGGCAAGGCAGATGCCCATGACTTCAGCTGCAGTTTTAAAATATTGAGGAAGGGAAAAATGCTCAGTATACCTTACACTCAAGAAAATCTAATACTAAAGGAGGATGAAAAGCTTCCAGTAGGATTCAAATATATATTTGATGAAGAAGGGGAATATGAGGTAGAGATAGAAACATGGCATTCTGATGGTATTTTTAAGAACTTCAGTTACAGCATAGATGTTAGAGACCAGGGCTTTGTTTTTGAAAGAATCAAGGAAAACACATATCCTACAGCCCCTATAGATGATGAGAGTAAATTCTTTGGTCGAAAAGCAATAGTACAAAGGATAAAGGATCGTCTATATGATGACAGCGACAGGACAACCTTTCTTATTTACGGATTGAGGAGGGTTGGTAAGACTTCATTGCTCAATCACATAGAAAACACTATGAAGGACAGATTTTATCCTATTCAATGTGACTGCCAGAATGTATTTGATGCCAACAATACAGGACAATTGATTTATCAGCTGTTTGTGGAGAATGTAGTTTATGGGTTGGCTGATGATTATGATATAGATATAGACATGCCATCGGAAGAGGATTTTGAGAAGAGCCCTCTACGCCAGCTGAAGAGATTTTTTATGATAGTGGAAAAAAGCATAGGGGACAAGTCCCTGCTGCTTTTAGTGGATGAGTTTGATGAGGTTGTTAAGAAAGTGGAAGATGAAGTCTACTCCCATGAATTGTTTGATTTCATAAGAACAAAAATGCAACATTCAAATAAGACCCGATTTATAATTGCAGGAGGAGAATATCTTCTCAATATAATGAAGAACAAGGCATTGAAGATTTCAGATACAGCCAAGCCTTTGGAAGTAGGGTTTTTGGAGCCGGATGAAGCCAGGGAGATGATGGTGAAGCCTCTCAGCGGTAAGGGTATTCAATGTCTGCCACAAACATTGGAGAGAATTCTCATGATAACATCTGGACACCCTTATTTCCTTACAGCCATTGGTAACGGGCTTGTTGAGCTGCTTAATAATGAAAAGGAAAGATATGTGATTTACCCGGACGATGTGGAATTTGTATCAGATAAATTGATTGATATGACGCAAAGTAACATGTACAAGCATTTCTGGGATTCTTTAAATACGAATTATAAGAAACTGATAGTTGCAATAATCGGGGAGCAATTAGAATCTTCCGGTGATTATATAGATATAGACAGACTTTATGATAGGATTAAGGAAGTGCGCGATGGCGGTTCCTTGTCCAGCGATTTATATAAAGACAAGGTGAGGGCAATTATCAATGAACTCATTTCCGGCAGGATTCTGTCAATAGAGAACAAAGATCGACTCACGGTTCGCATATCTGTAGAGCAATTGCGAAGATGGACGAGAAGATGGAAAAATGTAGATAGTGTTTTATACGAGATACAAGGGGGGATAGAGTCTGATGAATAACAGAATAGAATTGGTAGGCAGGGATGAGATTATCAAAAGAATATATGATAGAGTTAATGGTCATGACAGTGTATCCATAGTGGGTTATGACGGCATGGGTAAATCTTCTTTGCTGAATCATATAATTTCAGACTTCCATAAGCCTAATACTCTTATGGTTGAAATATTTGATTCCGAACCAGTAGATACTTTGGATTTTTATCAAACTCTATTTGAAAGTTTGGGAAGAGAAGTTGAAGAAAGCAGTGTTATTGACATTAACTTAAAATATGAGTTGAAGGAGAGATTCTTCAAGTACGAGAATTTCCAAGAGACTTCTGTTCTTAGAAAAACTCTCAATGATGTCTTTTATAAGCTGCGAAGATCAGGAATTAATACTGTGCTTGTAATCGATGACTTTGACCGAATGACTAAGTGCATCAATGAAGGAAATAAGGAAGATGCGTTGGAGAATTTTAAATACTTGAGGAATCTATCAAATAACAACAGGATAAAGGTAAGATATGTCATAACCAGCAAGAAAAGCATTGAGGCTATTTCAGAAGAATGTATGGTATCAGGGCTTCCGGGAATATTCAACAATCCAATAAAGCTTGAGCTGTTGGAGGACAAGGATATAAAGAAATATGTTTTTAAGCACTTATCCAAATATCAATACAGGATAAGCACTTATGAAGATGAGCTTATTAGAAGGGTTGGGGGACGAGTACCGGGGATCTTGAAGACAGCAGTTGAAGTATTGCTGGATTATAAAAAGTCAATGAATGAACTTGACAGCAGCTATGAAGCAGAATTTTTTCACAGGGTTGAGGAGCGTTGTGACTATATATTCAAATCCTATTGGAAGTGCATAACTTATGAAGAGCAAAGGCTGCTGAAACATTTATGCTGTGGAGAGGACATATCGGACATAAAGGAATCCATATTGGAGGTGGCAAAGCTTTCCTGCCAGGATATGAAACTTCTTAATGAGGATGACACCTTTGTGTCTGAGGCCTTTATGAATTATGTGAAAAAAGCAGAAGTAAACAAGGACACTGAGGAGGATATTCAGGGAGCAATTGATATTCTAAAAAAATCTAATGAAATTATAAAAGTTTCTCTGGAGGAATTGTGGGGCGCCTATGATATTGCAAAGAAAGTTATGATAGAGAAGCTGACCACGGATAGTAAAATCGGCGCCATGGATTTTGAAAAAAGAGAAGAATATAATCAGTATATTAGCACCTATTTTAAAGACCAATTTGAGAAATATGATATGGATATAGACCGTTGTGAGTTGTTGGATGGTATGTCTATTCAAAATGTATGGGACAGGCTGGATTCGGATATCAAGAAGCAAATAATACAGGCGGAGCTTCTGAGCCATGTTTACAGGGATACAGGTTTTGACCAGTCACCTTCCTGCAACCCTTATTGCACTGCCTTTGAAGCCATCATTAACAGAAAGGCGTTGAAGCCTGTAATCCAGGCAATGCAGAAACTTCATCCCGAGTTTGAAATAAAGAAGCCAAGCAAATTTGACAATAGTGATGATGGCTTACCAAACACCATGATGATAGGTGAGTTTAGAACTCTCCTCAATGACTATTTCTTTTATATTAAGTATAACTATAGAGATGAATTAAAGACTGATCCCATATTAAAAGTATATGAGCTTAAGTTTAAAGGCAAATTAACAGATATTAATGAGATCAGGAATGCATGCATGCATTGGGAAGATATAAACAAGGGAGAAAAGACTAGCGGAAGGAAGATTCTGGATGTATCCCATCTGGATCTTCTGAGGAAGCAAATGCTTGGGAAAGATGATATAAGTTGTGTAGAATATTTGCTAAAACTGGCAGATGCTTGTGAAGCTGTGAATTAAAGAAGCGGAGACTATGCTCTCCGCTTTTCTTAATACTTTTTCTTCAGCACCATCAATCGCTTAATAATTTCAGCCCTTATAACCTCGGGTTCAATTACGATGGCATGTCTGCCCAAAGAAAAGATACGAGTTAATACCTCTTCCCTCTCAAATTCATAATAGAAGATTGAGAGGCAATAGATATCCTTATCTTTGTCATAGTCTAATTCTCTTTGAAAACATGAAAACTGGAATAAAGCCCTCTCCAGAGAGTTATTAACATCTTTTATCTGCAGCACTATTGGATGGGGTGCCTTTTTAGCTTCTATGGACTTTTCAATATCCTGGCGGGATATATCATATTCACCTTCCAAATCTATGAGGTGCATATCTCTAAAACCTCTTAGTAGGCTTTTCACAGGTCTTTTTTCATCCAAGGAATAGGATATGAGATAGAACCAATCCTCCTTCATGGAATATTCCAGCTTATAGGGTATGCTTCTGCGGTTTTTGAGCAGTATTTCATTTTTTGTCATGTAAGAGTATTCAATGCCTTTATTTTCAAGGATTGCTTTAATAATGAGCCTGAAGCTGGCTCTGAGATTATCATCTATTTCTTCCAACTGCTTGCAGGGTCTGTTGATGGATAAACTACCCTCTGACACTATGTCTTTATATTCTGCCAGCATATCTTCAAGCTTTGTGATGGTTCCATTCTCTAAGAATAATTTCAGTTTTGGGTTTTTAATTATATGTTTAAGCCATTGCTTTTCTACCCTATAGGGCTGGACGGGAATGCCGCTATTAATGAAAAGAGAGTAATTTCCATCAGTTTGTCTATCCAGAAGGTAAAGATTGTAGGGTTCATTTTCATTCATCAGTGACTGGGATAGATTAAATTCTGAGGGAATGCCGTGGTTTTCTATCATATCGTTTATTTCCTTAGAGGATATGGTTTTTCTATCCTCATAGTAAAGGGAGTTTATCAACTCCAGTATCAAGCTGTAGTTCTTATTTTTTCCTTCAAGAAATAATTCCATAGCTTCCAAGCATATCACTCCATTCATCGCACAATTCCTGTCTGAGATTGCAGTTGGTGCTTTCAATAACTTCCGCATAATGGCCGAAGCTCCTTATCCAGGGCTTCATTTCGGTGGCATCGTTCACTTCAATGGTATAGATGAAGCTTTTATCCTCAATATTGGTGATTGTACCCCATTTGCCTTCTCTCTTTACTTTATTGAGTAAAAAGGATAGATCCTGGTGAGGATCAACGCTGAATCTTATTTTTACTATTGAAGTGCCTTCTTTTTCCCTCTTTGGACTTATGGACCAGCTGTGCTTGAAAAGGTCATCTATTTGAACCTTGTCATAGGGGCTTTTTTCCTGGGAGCCGGCTATATTAAAATCAGTGATTTTATCAACTCTGTATATGCCTATGGTTGAATTATCAGTGCTGCCTATCAGATACCATCTACCATAATATATGTCCATCACCATTTTTTTCGGTGAGATAAGCTTATTGATTATGCCGCGCCTGGAGCAGTACTCTATGTCTATTTTTTTATTGTTATTTATGCACCAAAGCAGCTTCCAGGCCATGTCTTCTTCCAGTACGGTATGGAAGTTTTTAAATCGATAAAGAAATAAACTTTTTCCCACTTCTTTGCTCTTTTTGTAATATCTCATATATTGCTCTATGGTATGGCTCAAATAATAGCCGGGGACGGAAGGAAATTCAATGTTGCAAAAAAATTCTACTGCATATTTGAGGCTTTTCAGTTCTTCATCGGTCAGTTGAGCGAAAAAGTCTTTCTTGGGCTCATAATACAATTTGCCCTTTTTCTTATACTGTATCTTCTCTATGAGATCTTGCTCTGCCATTTTATCAAGCTGACGAGTCAAAGTCTTTATATTAAAGTCATCTGACAAAGTGGGAATTTTGGCGCTGATTTCATTTACATCCATTCTGCTTTTCAAAACCTGTAGAATTAGGAAATATAAAGAAAGCTGGAGTTTGGTGGAGGATTTGGCATAGTAGGACTTTACCAGATAATTCTCCGTATCCTTGTAATAGTTATACTTCATTCTGAATCTGGTCTGCTTAGGTGTCTTTTTCCTGAAATGCCTTGGGCCAAGGATATTGAGCAATCGTCTGTAATCCTTGTCCACCAAGCTGCTGCTGTAGTTGAGCCTTTCTACAAAATCATCTTTGGTGTAGCAGCCATATAAAAAGGCATAGCGCAAAAAGGTTCTCAGCTTGTTGTAATCCTTTACGCTGCAGTTAAAGCTTTTGCCGTATTTGTTGCTGTATTTACTCATATGAGTCACCTCCTATTGCTGTAAATTAATACTTCTATGCCACCGCGAAAAAACCTTTATTTTTAAGCTATAGGGTATTCCTCTGGGGACTGGTCACTAGTCCCCAGTCTCTAGTCTCTGGTATTTTGGGTATTCCTTTAGGGTATAAGATCCTACGCTTGGCGCTCAGGATGGCAACTTTTATATCTGAAGCACATATCTAATATCCACACTATATGATGCACGTATACTTATTCTCTAGTCACTGTAGCTTTCTTCTATAATAGTGAAATCTAAGTAATATATAAGAGAGCATTTTTGTTAACTTTGCAAGTGACTCTTTGCGAAATCTAAAGTAGAGAATTCGTAAGCGCCACATGGAGGTGGCGCTAGGCGCAACCGGCGAAGCATAGGGCATGGATGCCCGTTTTGCGCCGTTAGAATTCTCTTTTAGATGAGCATTAGAGTTACCAAAGTTAATAACTTTTGCGATATTATATATTACTTAGATTGGCTATAAGGACTCAAAAGGAGTACCCTAGCCAACGCAAACAAAATCTATTATTGCATGAAAAATGGGATAGATTCTTTTTATAAGGAGCTATAATTATACACGTAACACAGAAAAAATTGATAATGAAAGGATGTATGTAAATGAATAGAATAATCGATTTTAAAGCACTAAAGGAAATGATTTATAACTATATTAACGCTATTGCTAATAAGCTTGAACATGATGATATCCAGAAGAACATTGTTCTCATCTGTGGCATCATCAGGACACTACCCCAATTCAGCCATAGTGTTGTAGGTGAGAACTTCTATAAAGTCATGGTGGCAGTTCCAAGAAAAAGCGGAGTTGAGGACATTATACCTGTGACTATTTCAGAGAGAACCTTTGACCTGAGCAGCCTTTCCGTAGGAAAGATCGTATCTTTGGTAGGGCAGTTCAGATCCTATAAATATATTACCCAAGAGGGAAGAATGCAGTTGAAGCTTACAGTTCTAGCCAATGAGGTTGAAATCCTTAATCAGGATGAATACTTCAGGTATGAAAATACCATATTGCTGGACGGTTATGTTTGCAAAAAGCCTGTCCACAGGACTACCTCCCTTTCAGGCAAAGAAATAACCGACATCATGTTGGCTGTAAATCGAAGATATTACAAGACAGATTACATACCTACAGTGATATGGGGCAGAAATGCCATATACACGGCAGATTCATCTATGGGAGACAGGATAGTCGTGACAGGAAGGATAGAGAGCCGACAGTATGAAAAGCCTCTTGAATCAGGGGAAATGCTGCAAAGGACGGTCTATGAAGTAGCAGTTTCCAGCGTAGTGGTTACAGGCGAGAATAACAGCAAGCCGGAGCAGCAATACTGCTCCGACTCTGTAGCCTAATCTTAGCTTTATTGGAAAGCCTCATATATGGCTTTTATGGCTCTTTCAAAATCTCCATTTTCAATCCCTATTATTATATTTAACTCACTGGAGCCTTGGGTGATCATCCTGATGTTTATGCCTTCTTTTGCTAAAGCAGTAAAAACCTTGGCGGATATTCCCTTAGTATTTATCATGCCTCTTCCTACCACAGCTACCAGAGCCATATTTGGATAGCATATTATAGAATCAGGATTGCAGTATATGCGAATTTCTTCCACAACTTTCTGCAGTTTGGAATTCAATTCTGAATCAGATATTATCAATGATATGGAATCTATGCTAGAAGGCATATGTTCTACTGAGATATCATTGGTTTCCATTATGGTCATCAGTTTCCGGAAAAAGCTTCTATCTGAACCCATAAAGGTTTTTTCTATGGATATGACAGTAAAATCCTTTTTGCCTGCGATTCCAGTAATAGTCCCAGTGTGGCTTACAGGGGAAATATCACTGAGAATCATGGTTCCTGCATCCTCAGGGGCATTGGTATTTTTTATATTAATGGGGATTCCAGCCTCTCTTGTTGGGAAAATGGCTTCTTCATGCAGCACAGAAGCCCCCATATATGATAGTTCACGAAGTTCTTTGTATGTAACCTTTTCCATAGGTTTTGAGTCCTTTACGATTCTAGGGTCTGCCATGAGAAATCCGGATACATCTGTCCAGTTTTCATAAAGTTGAGCCATTACTCCTTTGGCAATTATTGCGCCGGTTATATCAGAACCGCCCCTTGAGAAGGTTTTTATCTCTCCGTTGGGCATGACACCGTAAAAGCCGGGAATCACTGCATGAGATACATCTGCCAGTCTGGCATTTACTTTATCATCAGTAGCTTTTGCATCAAACTTGCCAGTTTTATCAAACAGAATCAATTCTTCAGCATCTATGAATTCGTAGCCCAGGTAGTTGGATAGTATAAGACCATTTAAGTATTCACCTCGACTTGCAGCATAATCCCTGGAAGCACCATGAGCAATCTTTTCCTTGATTTCATCTAATATATCTTCCATTCCAAAGCTAAGGTTTAGATCAGAACATATATCTAAAAATCTCTTTTTTACAATATTATAGATATCATCAAAACTTAGATTGTGTGCTGCAAGCTGCTGACACATATATAAGAGATCCGTTATCTTATGATCCTTCTTATCTCTTTTGCCTGGTGCAGAAGGTATGATATATCTTCTCCTGTTATCAGATTCTATAATCTTTTTAACCTTGGCAAACTGTTGACTATCTGCCAGGGAGCTGCCTCCAAATTTTGCAACTATTATGTCATTCATTTTTATTCCCCCTAATATTATAGAATGTAATGAAAAATCCTATATAACAATACTCAATATTTTATTATCTTTATGGCGGTGTGTCAAGCTACAATTTACACATGTATGTCATACATATACAATAATATATTTTGTAATTTCTAACGATAGAGGATTTGATTTGCTGGTCAGGGTATGTTTAAAAGAGACGATATATGATATAGTAATAATATGGAAGGTTAACTAAGAGGAAGGAGGGAGCCTGTGAAAAGAATTGTTGCATTTACCGGTGCAGGCATATCCAAAGCCAGCGGCATACCTACATTTCAGGATATGGAAGGTATAAGGGATAAGCTGAGCATAGATTATTTTATGAGCAATACCAGGGATTTCTATGATGTTCTGCTGGAAATGAAGAAAAATATTGATAAGGCTTCACCTAATACAGCTCATAAAGCAATAGCAGAATATGACTTGCCTGTGGTCACCATGAATATTGACGGACTTCATAAAAGGGCAGGAAGCAAAAATGTTATTGAAGTACATGGCAATTTTGATTTTGTTTTTTGCACTAGGTGCAATAAGCATTTTGATTTTTCCTATGTTAATAAATCTTTATACTGTGATGAATGTAACAGCCTCTTGAAACCTAATATAGTTCTCTATGGCGAGAACATACCCAGGTATTTTGAAGCTATTGATGTTATAGGCTCTGCCGATGAATTGCTGGTAGTAGGCACATCTTTTTATACTTCAACGGCGACAATGATGGTGGGAGCTGCCCAAAGAGCGGGGATAAAGGTAACCACCATAAATAAAGAAGCAGAAAATGAAGTCCCCAAGTATTTGCATAAAATACTGGGAAGATAATTCAAAAAACGAGGAGGTAGTAAAATAATGAAAGAAATATATACAAGAAGAAGTATAAGAAAATATGAAGATAAACCTGTCACAGATGAGCAGATTCATGAACTTTTAAGAGCTGCCATGTATGCACCTTCTGCAGGAAATGAGAAGCCCTGGCACTTTGTTGTTATAAAAGACCGTGCAATTTTAAACGAGATTACCACATATCATCCTCATACACAGATGCTGAAAGAGGCGCCGCTTGCAATTGCTGCCTGCTGTGATATGAGTAATCTGAAATATGATGGGGCATTCTGGCTTCAGGATATGGGTGCGTGTATACAGAATATATTGCTTCAGGCAGAATCCATGGGATTGGGCACATGTTGGTGTGGAGTACATGCCAGACAGGAGCTGGTAGAGAAAGTTTCAAAAACATTAAGCTTGCCTGAGCACATAATACCTGTTGCTATTGTTGCAGTAGGATACCCAGGAGAAAAGAGAGAGGTAAGGGAAAGATTCAATCCAGAGAGAGTTCATTATAATAAATGGTAGAGCAAGGGAGAACAGTTTATGAAAATCATTATTGCTCCTGATTCCTTCAAGGGAAGCTTAACATCTTCCCAAGTTTGTGCTGCCATAAAAAAGGGTATTAGAAAAGCAGATGAAAACATAGATATTGTAAGTATACCAATGGCAGACGGAGGAGAAGGTACTGTAGATGCTTTGATGAACTCCCTGGGGGGTTCAAAAATTCAGGTGTGGGTGAAAGATCCCTTATTCAGAAGAATAAAGGCTCAATACGGTATATTGGAAGACGGGAAGACAGCTGTGATTGAAATGGCTTCTGCCTCCGGGTTGGCATTGTTGTCTCTGAAAGAGAGAAACCCCATGAATACTACTACATATGGGACAGGAGAACTTATAAAGGATGCTTTGGATAGAGGCTGTCGAAACTTTATCATCGGCATCGGCGGCAGCGCCACCAATGATGGAGGTATTGGAATGGCAGCTGCATTAGGAGCCAAATTTTATGACCGAGAGAAAAATACAATAGAATTGACAGGAAGCGGATTGCTTAAGCTTGATTCTATAGATTTGAGCCAGTTGGATCCAAGGGTGAAAGAATGTAACTTCAGGATATTCTGTGATGTAGAAAATCCTTTATATGGCATTAAGGGCGCTGCCTATGTATATGGAAGGCAAAAAGGTGCAGATGATGACATGATAGAAAGGCTTGATATGGGATTGCGCCGTTTGTCAGAGATAATTGAGAGGGATTTGGGAAAAAGTGTGGCTTCTATTCCCGGTGCAGGGGCTGCAGGAGGATTGGGAGCAGGGCTGGTGGCTTTCCTCAATGCCAAGCTGGAAAAGGGCATAGATCTTTTGATGGAAACCATAGGCTTTGAAGAACAAATAAAGGACGCAGATTTGATTATTACCGGGGAAGGTAAGATGGATGAACAAACCAAGTACGGCAAAACCATCTTCGGAATAATAAAGGCTGCCAAAAAGCAGGGGATTCCTGTGGTGGGTATCTGTGGCTCCATAGGTGATGGAGTGGAGGAGCTCTACACCGAAGGGTTAAACAGTGTCTTTTCTATAGTGAACAGACCTATGCCCCTCTGGCAGTCCATAGAGCAGACTTCTGAGCTTTTGACCTCCACAGCAGAGAATGTTATACGGCTTTTTTTAAAGGCCTCAAAGGCCTACCCTAATACACGCGGCACTACTTATTTACCACATTAATAGGATTACCTGACAGGTAGTGCTTTAGATTATCCTCTGCCATATCCATGATTCTCTGTCTTGCTTCATTTGAAGCCCATGAAATATGAGGCGTTATGATGCAATTCTTTGCCTTAAGCAAAGGATTGCTTTCTTTAATGGGCTCTGAAGACACCACATCAAGGGCTGCTGCTGCCACTTTTCCGCTGTTTAATGCTTCTGCCAGGTCTTCTTCAACAATTAAGGCACCCCTGGAATTGTTTATTATTATAACACCATCCTTCATCTTAGCTATGTTACTCTTGTTTATTATTCCCTTTGTTTGTTCATTGGAAGGACAGTGCAATGTTATAACATCAGACGAAGCCAGTAATTCGTCTAGTTCTGCATATCTCATAGTTTCACTTTCTAAAGATTTGTCTTTGCTGGGGTTGTATGCCAGTATATTCATGCCCATGGCCTGTGCTATTCTTCCGGTAGCCTGGCCTATTCTTCCATAACCAATAATACCCATGGTCTTTCCTGCCAGCTCTATTATGGGATGATGCCAGTAGCACCAGTCAGGGCAGTTTGCCCAATTACCTTTATGTACTGATTCATTATGGATTCCTACATGATGACATATTTCCAGCAGTAAGGCAATTGCCATTTGGGCTACAGTGGCTGTTCCATAGCTGGGTATATTGGTTACAACTATACCTTTTTTAGTTGCAGTTTTCACATCTACCACATCATAACCAGTTGCAAGAACACAGATAAATTTTAGCTTCTCAGCTTTTTCCAAAACATTGCCTGGCAATGGAGTTTTATTGGTAAAAACTATATCCGCATCTATTACTCTACTAAGTATAAGATCATCATGATTTCTGTCAAAGGCAGTCCTGTCATAGACAACTAACTCTCCATACCTTTCAAACTGTTTCCAGGACAAATCTCCCGGATTTATTGTATATCCATCCAGTACGACTATTTTCATAGGCCATACCCCTTTCTATGTTTAATAGCATTTGATTCTGTGTCTTTACTCTATACTACAAACTTAAGCTTTTATTGTCAATGTGAAGGTCTGTTATAAAATGATGGATTATGTCTTACGGAACTAAAAATTCTATATAAGGAAGGTAAAAATTCAGATAAGGTAGAAATAATAGATATTAAGAAATCATGATCATATTAACTTAAAGGATGAGGGTGTATATAGTGAGACAGGTAACAGCTGCAATAATAAAAAGGGATGAAAAATATCTCATATGCCAGAGGAATGCAGATGATGAATGCGGGCTCCTGTGGGAGTTCCCCGGAGGCAAGCTGGAAGAAGGAGAGACACTGGAAGAATGTATAATTCGAGAAATTAAAGAGGAACTGGATTTGGATATTAGAGTATTAAATATATTTACCACTAATGTATACCATTTTGACAGCAAAGAAATACTCTTCACAGTCTTTAATGCTGAAATAGTAGGAGGCACCATGAAGCTCAACGAGCATAATGATGCCAGGTGGGTAACATTAGAAGAGCTGCCAGACTATGAATTTATGCCGGCGGACATTGTGTTTGTTGAAAAATTGTTAAGCGATAAATAATGAATAGAGAGACTTATTCTGACCAGGATAAGTCTTTCAGTTTTTATGGCGAATTATGTCAAATATCATCGACAAAAAAATAGAGGTATAAAGACATATATGTAGAATAATACATAAAAATACAAATTATAGCAAAGGGCAAACTTGCCGAAAGGTAAGGACGCAAAGCCACGGGTCTAAAGATTCTTCTATGATAGCCGGGTTGCCGAATTTGTATGTAGATGAAATATCCTACGCTTTTTCGGCGTGGGATTTTTTTTATGAACTTTATAAAATTCTATCATTTAAACGAAAGGCAGGTTTAGTAGAAATGAGAAAAGACAATAAGCATGCCATACTTCTGCTTGTAATAATGTTTGTAATAGCACTAACCAGCTTTGTAAGTGGGGACAGCGGAAATCTTTCATTTAAAGCCAAACCAGGGGGAGATGTCCGCATGGATGGAAATAATATTGTGTGGATGTCTTACAACAATGGGAACTGGGATATCTACCATATGGACATATCAACAGGGGTAGAAACTCAGATCACTCATGATTCAGGCACACAAGGAAATCCGGATGTATGGCAAAACTACATAGTATGGCAAAGCAACGGAGAAAATGGTTCAAGAAATTTTGACATCTATCTTTATGATATGGAAAGCAAACAGGAGAAGAAAATATCAAATATAGAAGGAGATCATCAAGACCCCATTATATCAAATGGCAAAGTTGTATGGGTAGACACTGAATATGGTGAAAGAAATATTATGCTTTATGATATTAAGACTGAAACTCTGGATAAAGTTTCATCAGATGGAGCTCAAGCCTTTGGAATATCTTTTGACGGGCAAGTTATATCCTGGATGGATGCTAGAGATGGAGATTTTGACATATATTTGTATGATACTTCACAAAAAACTGAAAAACAAATTACCTATGGATTAGGAGACGAATTGGATCCACTGGTGTCTGACGGGAAAGTGGTCTGGATGGTTTCCCATAACGGAGTAAGCCAGGTATATATGTATGAGACAAAAAATGGATATACTACAAAGTTAACGGCAGGAAGAGATAATCATAGACCAATAGCTTTCTCAGGAGACTCAGTGCTGATAATAAAGGATGACAAACTCGTATTAAATGATGTCAACAGGATAGTAGAGCAGCCTATAAAATCACCTTCGGGGACCATACCTAAACAAGCTTTTTTATACGAAAATAAAGTCATATGGTATGACGGAAAAGGAATAGTTGAAGAAAAAGTCAGTGATGCTGTAAAAAGAGGGCTGATTGCTGAAAATGATGGACAAGAACCAGCAAATCCAACTCCTACACCTACCCCATCACCCAATAATAAGCATTCAGCATCAGATAAAGATGACAGGGACAGCAGTGAAAATGATAAGCAAGAAGTGAATGGCAGAATACTTATAAGATATGACAGGGACAACATTATAGGCTCACAAGATGGAAGAATGACAATGAAAATAGCTGCAGGAACCTTTGACAAAGATACATATATTATCATCAATCAAGACAGTCAATTCAAAGGCGATGGCTATCTTTGCCTGACTCCAGTATACAGATGGCATATAGAGGGAAATGTAAAGCCGCAAAAACCTATAGAAATATCCATAAGCTATAAAAATATAACTTTAAACCATAATCCCAAGAAAATATGCCTATATGAAATACAGGACAATGAAATACCAAAGCCTATCACACTGAAAATTGACCACCAAAGCAATATGCTTACTTCCACAGTGAGAGACAATGGAAAGGCAGCTTTAATGATATATAATAAAGAGTTCAATGACACTGAAAAACACTGGGCATCGGACGTGCTTGAGATAATAGCGGCGCACCATATTATCAACGGCTATGAAGATGGAAGCTTTAAGCCTGATAAAGATATGACCAGAGCTGAATTTGTAAAAATACTGATAAGCAGCCTTCACATAAACAAAGAAGATATACAGGCGTATGATATCAATTTTATAGATGTTCCAGAAAACTATTGGGCATCAGAATATATAAACATAGCCTATGAAAAAGGATGGATATCTGGCTACAACGGCAAATTTAATCCCAATGACACCATAACAAGAGAACAAATGGCGTCAATACTCATGAGAGCATATAAAGACATCGCAGCATATGCAGAGAGTTCTAGTGATGATAAACCCAATCTATCTGATTATAAAGACAAAGACAAAATCAGCCCGTGGGCATTGGAGGCAATGAAAGAGGCTGTAGAGCTTGGAATAATCAATGGCTATAACAATGAGCTAAGCCCTGGTAGAAATGCTACGAGAGCTGAAGCTGCTGTTATGCTCTACAGGTATCTTGAAAAATTAGGCAAGATGTAAAAAAACTATTGGAAAGAGGGGAAGAGTATGATAATAAATAAATGCAAAAGGCAAATTGCCCTAATGCTTGTATTTGTAATAATGCTTACCTTGGTATTCCCTATAGGCACCTTTGCAGAAGATGACAGCAACGATTCTGAGGAAAAGTATATCAGAGCCATCCCTAAGCTTTTTAACCCCAGTGCAGGGGAAGAAATTACAATAGAGTGGATTTTCCAAATAGATCATGACACCATAATCAAAATATATAGAAACAATATAGATGATAATGATGAAAACTTGGTATATGAAAGCAACTGCTATTCTCACGGAGACTATACGCCCAACTATTGGACCTGGGATGGAAGAGGAAATGATGGAGAAATTGTACCTCCCGGCAGATATATCATTATATTTATACCAAATGATGAATTTAGAGATTTTCCTCTAAAAACAGCCTTTGGTGTGGGAACAACTGCTGCAGTAGACATGGAAATAGATCCCAATATGGGAGGAAATAATGAATTTAGAGTTCATGGATCCATAGAAGAGAATACATCTAAGATAGAATTGTTTTTTGACAATACTTCCAAAGGACTTATTGAAATAGAAAGAGATGCTGAAGGTTCCATAATATCATTTGAATCTTCCGGACAATTTATTGGAGAAATTGATGAGGAAGCAGGTGAGTGGAACTTTTATGTCAAGCTGCCTGCATATGAAATAGTTAATATTACGGCTACAAAGACAAACATAAATCAATCACCTAAGGTAGATGAACTAGGAGAACCTATACTGGATGAAAATGGAGAACCTGCATTTGACGAGGAATCAGAAACAGTTGATTTAGGTCCTATAAGAGTATTAAGGCATATTATGAGAGCTCATGATAATTTGGCTGGTATGGCAGGGCATTATTATTATAACAGCTCCAGATATACAGATATAATTGAAGCCAATGAATTGGAATATCCTTATGTAGCATATATAGGAGATAATCTTTTGATACCCGAACCAGATAAAGGCGGGGAACCTCCTTCTTCAGAAACGCTAGATGACGAAGATATACAAAAACATTGCGGGCTGGTTGATTTAACTACCGGTGAGCTCATAGGGGATCCAGTCAATGCTGTTAACGGCAACTATGTCTACACACATAACGATATAGAAATAACAGGCACCTTCCCCATAAGCTTCAGAAGATTTTATAACTCAAGAGACAACTATGAGGGAAATTTAGGAGCCAATTGGCATCATAACCTGGAGATGAGACTTCAGGATATGAATGACGGTACCATAGAAATAATATTTGATGATGGACATAGAGAAATATTCACAGCAACAGGTGGTAATAAATATGCATCTGAGCCTGGTAAATACTCAGAGCTATATAAAAATAGTGATGGTACCTATACTTTTACTTCTTTATATGATAAAACAAAATACAATTTTAATGAGAGGGGACAGCTTGTACAGAAGATAGACAGCAATGGAAATTCAATAGAATACATCTATGAAGATATGATGCTTTCGGAGATACGAAGCGACAGCGGATACTTATTAATCCAATACTATACCCATGGATATATAAGAAAAATATCAGACCACACAGGTAGATATGTTGAATACAGCTATTCAGGAAGAAATCTTACCAGATTCAGGGATGTTGAAGGAAATATAATAGAATATAAATACGATTCTCAAAATAGAATGACAGAAATAAGCAGCCCAAGAAAAGACGGCAATATAAAAAATAAATATGATGAATATGGCAGAGTGGTGGAGCAGACACTGGCAGACGGAAGCACAATGTATTTTGATTATGACGATATAAACAGGACCACTACCCTCACAGAAAGAAATGGCAGCAGAATCATATACAAATACGATGATAAATATAGAATAACTGAAGCAATATATGAGGATGGCGTAGAAAAATATACCTATAATGACAATAACGAAAGAACCTCATTTACAGATAAGAAAGGAAATACCTACTATTACCAATATGACTCCAATGGAAACCTAATATCTATAAAAGACCCGTTGAATCAAATAACAGAATATACCTATGATAAAAACAATAGAATAACATCAATAAAACATCCTGACGGCAGCACATATAGCTTTACCTATGACAGCAAAGGTAACTTGCTGACAAGCACAGACCCTGCCAACAAAACAACAAGATACGAATATAACTCAAAGGGATTGCCTGTGAAGATTATAAAGCCGGATAACAGCATAACGGAGATAACCTACGATAACAAGGGCAATACTTTGGAAGTCAAAGACGCTTTGGGCGGTATAACCAAGTACGAATATGATTCTCTTAACAGGATTAAATCTGTGACAGACTCAAATGGCAATAAAACAATCTATGAATTTACAGATACAGGAGAATATAAAAAGGTTACTGATGCGGAGGGCAACAGCGCATCATACAAGTACAATGTAAATGGCAAGCTGGAAGAGATAACAGATCCAAACGGCAATACCATAACATATAAATACAATAAAGGCGATCAGCTGATTGAAATTATAGACCAGCTAGGAAATAAGATAAGCTATGAATATGATGAACTGGGCAACATTAAAAAAATAACTGACAAAAACGGTGCAGTCACTGAATATGAATACGATTCACTAAGCAGGGTCACATCAATAAAAGACCCAGAATCCAATATTGTATCCTTTAAGTATGATGCTAATGGTAATGTAGTTGAAGTTAAAGATGCCAGAAACAATACATCAAAATATGAATATGATGAACTCAATAGGCTGATAGCGACCATAGATGCCAATAATGCCAAAACAACCTATGAATACGATTCACTAGGCAGAATCATAAAAGTAACTAATGCACTAAACCATTCTACTGAGTACCAGTATGACGAAGCAGGAAGAATCAAAGAAATCAAAGATCCATTAGGCAATACAAGCTCCTACACATATAACCAACTAGGACTTTTAGAAACAGTAACAGATGAAGACGGAGCAATAACTCGATACGAATACGATGCTTTAGGAAGGCTTATCAAAACTACAGACCCTGAAGGAGCTATAACCCAATGGGAATATGATGCTAATGGCAATATAATTAAAGTTATTGATGCACTAGGCAATGAAACAAAATACACCTACGACAAGATAAACAGAGTTAAGACCATAACAAATGCCTTAGGCCATAAAAAAACCTATGAATATACAAAAACTGGACAAGTTGCCTCTGTAACAGACGAAAATGGAAACAAAACAAGATATAAATACGATGCATTGGATCAACTCATAGAAGTAATAGATGCCAATGGTAACAATACAAGATATAAATATGATAATATGGGCAACCTTATAGAAGTCCATAAATACAGAAGCATAGAAAGCAGCACCATAAGCTCTTTCACTGCTATGAGTATACAAACAGTAACCGATGCAGTATACGAAAAAAACAAGCAATCTAAGACTGTGGCAGAAGCAGTCTATGAAAGTGGAGAAAGCTCTGTTGATTTAATAGGCGAAATTTCAATAAATCCTGAAGCTGCAGCTGAGAGCCAAGAGCAGACAGTAACCGATGCGGTATATGGTCAGCAGACATCTACAACCATGGAAAGCTTTGTCTTGATGAATAATATGAATGTAGAACATCAAGTGATGACCTATGAATATGACAAAAGAGGACTTCTGACCAAAGTAAGAGATGCAGTCAATAAAGTGACAATATATGAATATGACGAAAATGGAAATCTAATATCTATAAAAGACAGAGATGGTTACACCACAAGCTACCAATATGACCCAACTAACCTGTTGACCCAAATAACCTATGATGATGGAAAAGAAATTAAATATGAATACAATGCCATAGGACAACTTGTCAAGATGCAGGATTGGCTGGGCACAACTGCTCTGGATCTGGATCCATTAGGAAGAATAATAAAAGTCACTGACTTTGAAAACAGAGTCATCGAATACGGCTGGACACCTACAGGACAAAAAGAATACATCAAATACCCTGATGGAAGTCAAGTATCATATACCTATGACAAAGCAGGAAGACTAATAACCGTAACAGATGCCTACGACAAAGCAACCCAATACAACTACGATGAACTGGGAAATGTTGTAGAACGTATACTCCCAAGCGGTTCAAAAACAGAATATGTATACGATGCGCTATCCCAAATAAAAGAACTAACCCATATAGCCCCATCAGGAAAGATAATAGATAAATACAAATATTCATATGACCCTGCAGGAAACAAAACCAATGTATATAAAGATAAATCAGACCTTGATGAAGAAGCAACAGAAGGTGAAGACAAGGAAAAAATAAAATACAAATATGACCCGCTAAACAGGCTCATAGAAGTGATGAAAAACAATAAGGAAACAACAAAATACTTCTATGACTCCCTAGGCAACAGAATAAGGCTGGAACAATGGGAAAATGGAGAAATAAAAGAAGCAATTAACTACGAATACGACATAATGAACAGACTGATAAAGAAAGCTGATATAAAAGCTATCACCGGAGATGAAACCATAACGACCCTTGATGAAGATGAAGATAAAGAAGATGAAGATGACGATATAAGACAATATAAATATGATAACAGAGGGAACCTGATACAAATAACAAACAGAGGCAAAAAGATATTCAATAAATATGAATTTGATGCGACAAATGCGCTGATAGAAGTAACAAATAAACACAAAGAAGTAACAAAATACACCTATGACGGATTTGGAAACAGAGTACAAACAATAATAGACCTGAAAAAAGGCAACAACGGAAACAATGGTAATAACGGTAACAATGGAAATGCCTATGGACACGATAAGGACAACCCAGGTAACGCCTATGGGCATGACAAGGACAATCCAGGAAATGCCTACGGACATGAAAAAGGCAATAACGGTAATGGAGGCAACCCA
>NZ_JAWLCK010000036.1:0-24861 GCF_041687175.1 Lutispora sp. | reverse complement strand
AGTCATTCTTACCGGCCAGGAAGCCAATAACATGGCTCTTGCTGCTAATGCTGGGTTTATGAAATTGTGTCCTAAACCTCCAAAACAGTGTTTTGCTACGGCAATAGCAAATATGGAGCCTATGGCCACCATCCACAAGGGAGCAGTTGAGGGCACATTAAATGCTAATAATATACCTGTCACTACTGCGCTTAAATCATTGACAGTCACAGGCCTTTTCAATATTTTTTGCATCGCAACCTCAGCTGCCACTGCAAATACAACTGAAACTAAAGTTACGATTAATGATCTCATTCCAAAATAGTATATTCCCGCAAATAATGCTGGCAATAATGCAATAATAACATCCAGCATTATTCTTTGAGTTGTCTCTCCTGATCTAATGTGAGGAGAAGAAGTTACTCTAAACATAGTGCTATCCAACATAATACCTCCCATCACTTGGACTGCGCTTTTTTACGCTTAGCTATAATCTCTCTTTTTGCAACTCTGATAGAATCTACCAAAGGCCTTTTAGCAGGGCATATGAAAGAGCAGGAGCCGCACTCTATGCAGTCCATAGCATTTACTTCTTCGGCTTTATCAAACCTATCTAATAAAGAATAATTGCTTATTAGCAACGGCATAAGGTTTATGGGACATACATTAACGCATTTACCGCATCTAATGCAATTTGACGGCTCAGGTAGTTTTGCCTCATCTTCAGTTAAAATCAATATACCTGAGGTTCCTTTGATAACAGGGATATCAATTGAAAACTGAGCAATACCCATCATAGGACCGCCAGCTATTACTTTTCCAACATTATCAGTAAGCCCGCCACATTGGTCAATAACATCTCTAAAAGATGTTCCAATTTTAACTAATAGATTCTGAGGGTTTCTTACACCTTTACCTGTTACAGTTACGATTCTTTGAATCAGAGGCATCCCAGTTTTTATAGCTTCAGCTATAGCAGCAGCTGTACCTACATTGTTTACAACTACTCCTACATCTGCAGGCAATCCACCAGAAGGAACTTCCCTTCCTGTACAAGCATATATCAATTGTTTCTCTGCACCTTGAGGGTATTTGGTTTTAAGAGCTACAACCTCTATATCCTTTTCATCCTTGGCTGCATTGTATACCGCTTCCAATGCATCCGGCTTATTGGTTTCAATTCCTATAAAGCCTTTATTTACATTCAAAGCCTTCATCAAAGCTTTCAAACCGTAGACAACAGCCCCAGGATTTTCAAGCATAAGTCTGTGATCCGAAGTCAGAAAGGGTTCACATTCTGCACCATTTAATATCACAGTATCTACTGTCTTTCCTGGAGGTAATGCTAATTTAACATGAGTAGGGAAAGTAGCTCCACCCATTCCAACAATTCCAGAATCCTTGATAATTTCCTTTATCTCATCAGCTGATAAAGTTTCAAGACTGCCTCTAGGTTTAACAGTCTCTGATAAAGTATCTTGCATATCGTTTTCAATTACTACACAATTTACTTTTGTTCCGCCTGAATAAAGTCTGGGCTCCACTGCAATAACTTTTCCAGATACACTGGAATGAACAGGAGATGAAACAAAACCTTTTGGTTCACCAATCTTCTGCCCAACTTTCACTTCATCGCCAACCTTAACAATTGGCTCGCAAGGTGCGCCAATATGTTGCTGCATCGGTATTACAACAACTTCTGGTGTTTTAGCTTTAACTATTGCTAACTTTTCAGTTGCTTCCTTGCTGTGTGGCGGATGAGTTCCTCCCTTAAAGGAAAGTGTTCTTATATTCATTTTACTCACCCCTTATAATATTAACAGTATTCTTAATCCCTGGTAGAAATTATATGTTTTTTCCAGGATTCTAGAAGACCCAATCCGAAAGCTTGTACCACTTCTTTGCTTTATAATACTCACAAATAGCTACAATTCGACATTGCAATTTAAAAACCTTTCCCGTGCTTGAAAAATAATAAGTTTATTATTTAACAAGCATATTTTTTACAAAGTTTTCAAACACAATATCATTATTGACTATTTTTTATACCTAATAATTATAATGCTTTATCAATATAAATTCAATGTTTGTAAATGGATACTTGCAAATAAAACAGGCCGATAGAGCTAAATTGTCTCTATCGGCCTGTTTTATGAAATTTTATCCTCTGGAAATTGCTTTGAATGGGCATTTATCCATGCAAGCACCGCATTTTATGCACTTATTTTGATCGATAACATAAGGAGTTTTTGGCTTACCAGATATTGCTGATACTGGACATTGTTTTGCACAGATGCCGCATCCTTTACATGTTTTTGGATCAATTTTATATTGCAACAATGCCTGACATACTCCCGCTGGGCACTTCTTATCTCTTATGTGAGCCTCGTATTCTTCTCTGAAATATCTAAGTGTTGACAATACTGGATTTGGAGCTGTTTGTCCCAATGCGCAGAGAGCTGAAGCTTTGATATTCTTTGCAAGATTCTCTAGTCTCTCAATGTCGCCTGATTCACCTCTGCCTTTTGTAATCCTATCCAATATCTCCAGCATTCTCTTTGTACCTTCTCTGCAAGGTGTGCATTTGCCGCAGGATTCATCAACAGTAAATTCCAAGAAGAATTTTGCTATATCAACCATACAGTTGTCTTCGTCCATAACTATAAGTCCACCAGAACCCATCATGGAACCAAGTGCAGTAAGAGTATCATAATCAATAGGTACATCTATCTTTTCAGCTGGTATGCATCCGCCTGATGGTCCACCTGTCTGAGCTGCCTTAAATGCTTTTCCGTTTGGACAGCCACCACCTATTTCGTAGATTATTTCTCTCATGGTAGTACCCATAGGTATTTCTACCAAGCCTGTATGATTGATCTTGCCACCTAATGCAAATACCTTGGTGCCTTTGGATTTTTCTGTTCCCATGGATGCAAACCATTCTGGGCCGTTGTTTATGATTGGACATATATTTGCATATGTTTCAACATTGTTTAACAATGTTGGTTTTCCGAACAAACCTTTATTTGCTGGGAATGGTGGTCTTGGTCTCGGCATTCCTCTCTGACCTTCTATGGAAGCTATAAGTGCAGTTTCTTCACCGCAAACAAAAGCTCCTGCTCCAAGCCTTAATTCTATATCAAAATCAAAACCGGTTCCAAGTATATTCTTCCCTAACAATCCATATTCTCTTGCCTGATTGATAGCTATGCTAAGTCTCTTAACAGCTATAGGATACTCTGCTCTTACATAGATGTATCCTTGACTGCCTCCTATAGCATAACCAGCTATTGTCATAGCTTCTAATACTGAGTGAGGGTCTCCTTCCAGCACGCTTCTGTCCATGAAGGCTCCTGGGTCACCTTCGTCAGCATTACAGCATACATATTTAATATCGCCTTGTGCCTTTGCAGCAAATTCCCACTTCATCCCTGTTGGGAATCCTGCTCCTCCTCTTCCTCTGAGGCCTGATCTTTTAATCAAATCTATAACTTCTTCAGGCTTTAACTCGGTTAAGCATGTTGCCAGTGCCTTGTACCCATCAAAAGCTATGTATTCATCTATGTTTTCTGGGTTAATGACACCGCAGTTTCGGAGTGCAACCCTTACCTGTTTTTTATAGAAGTTTACCTGATTTAACGATTTAATTCTATCTTCTTCAATAGTCTCAGCATATAAGAGTCTCTTTACGACTCTACCTTTAACCAGATGCTCTTTTACGATCTCCTCTACATCTTCAGGTTTTACCAAACTGTAAAAAGCAGCTTCAGGATATATGATAACTATTGGACCTAGGGCACATAGACCAAAGCATCCGGTTCTCTCAACAATTACTTCCTTATCTAATCCATGGGCTTTTAAATGGTTTTCAAACTCCACTGCAATCTGCTCTGAATTGGAAGATGAACAACCGGTTCCTCTGCATATCATGATATGGGAGCGATACATTTTCATTCCATTATACCTCCTAACTGTTTACTGGCCGTTAAAAATTACTTTTCTTCTGCTCCTACAGTATAATCTTGAACAACTTTACCCTGCATAACATGCTCGTTTATAATTCTCTTAGCCTTTGAAGGGTTCATTTTTACATAAGTAACTTTTTCTTCTCCCGGTCTATATACTTCTACTATTGGCTCCAACCTGCACATACCAATGCATCCGGTCTGCGCTACAACAACATCTGCCAATTCATTTTTCTCAACTTCATCCATTATAGCCAACAAAACAGGTCTAGCCCCTGCAGCAATTCCGCATGTAGCCATACCTACAACTACTCTGGTTCCTGATTGATCTTTTCTCATATTGATTGTATCCAAGGTCTTTTTTCTGATTTCTTCCAGGTCTTTTAATGACTTCATATATTTGCACCTCCATATAAACTATTGAAACCTTCCCTTAAGAATTCTCTTATCCACGAGAGAACAGCTGGTTCGTTAATAGGCACTTTACCTAAAGCCCTTCTAATTTCTCTTGTATCAAGACATATTTCTTTATCATCACGAATATGTACATACACAATGTCTACCTGAGGATTTCCTGAGACTATAGTTAGTATAGTATCAGTCATATTCCCCAGAGGTGCCCGGTCAATGTGACTATATTTAAACCAACAAGTAACCTTGGTGCCTTTGCCTACTTCTGATTGTATTTCCATATTTCCATCACATCTGGTGCATGCTTTATAGAGCAAAGGAATTCCCAAACCGACTTTTCTAGTTTTTCTCCCTGTTACAAAAGGGTCTTTTATTTTTTCGGTCAATTCTTTTTCCATTCCGCATCCGTTATCAGTAACTTCGATAATTAGTTTATCTGTTGTTAAATTCTCAACAATATTTATAGTAATTAAGCTAGCTTCTGCCACAATAGAATTTTGTACAATATCAAGTATGTGTAGAGATAATTCTTTCATAACAAGGCCTGATTAACGATATTTATTCAATATCTCCGGTATATCGTCTGGAACAAGCTTGCCATATACATCTTCCCCTATCATCATGACAGGTGCAAGACCACAGCAGCCGAGGCACCTAGTAGCCTCAAGAGTAAATTTATTGTCCTCCGTTGTTCCTCCAGGTTTAACATTTAGTTCTTTCTGGAGTCTTTCAAATACCAGTTGAGCATTCTTTACATAACAAGCTGTTCCTAAGCACACACCTATTGTATGCTCTCCTCTTGGTTTGAGGGTAAATCTTGAGTAAAATGTTGCTACGCCATATATTTCTGCCATTGGAATATTCAATTCCTTTGATATTTTCTTCTGAGCCTCTTCAGGAAGATAGCCGAAAAGCTCTTGAGTCTCATGAAGAACAGGCATTAAACTACCTTGCTGGCCTTTGTGGCTTTCGATAATCTCATCCAGCTTTTTCATTTTTTCTTTCATATCAAGCTCGTTCATTAAAGAGTCCCCTCCCTAAAATACATTCTGTATATTGACAAAAATCTGTCAATTATTAACCCTATTTGTTATTGTAACATAACTATAAGAATTTTTTAACTATATTTTGAAATTATTATAAATTTTTTTCATTTGGGCATAATAAATTAGTTAGATTTGTAAAACTTAGATATTCCATTTCGACAAAATGCTCCCTTTCGCTAATATCCCAAAGATAATGTGCATCTGAGGATACAATATAATTATATTTTCTTAGAAAGGGATGCCTTTTCATTATGGATTCTGGGCTATCCTTTTTTGAAAACTCCACTGTTTTCACTCTTAGTGAAGGTGGGATAAACCCTAGATTGGCAGTAATACTATATGCTGGCCTGTCCACATGAGCAGGAATGCATATTCCCCCCAAACCCCTGGTTAGGATAAAAACGTCATTAACCGACAGTTCACAAGAAGATATCAATAATTTATCTATCTTTCCAACAACTTCATCGTTAGAATCCATTATCAGCTGCCTTCCAAAAATCTCTTCATTGTTAGGCATGTCCGGCAAACAGTTAAATATTATCTCATCAAGCTTTAGAGCACTCTGCAGGTTCTTAAAAAGACATATTATATGTACCTCTTCTTTAGTCTGAACTTCTATTCCAGGTACCACCATAAGACCTTGCCTTTTGCCCACCTCTAATACAGCAGGCAAATTCCTGGCACTGTTGTGATCTGTAACTGCTATCAAGTCTAAACCCTTTAATAATGCCATATTGACTATATTATTGGGTGTCATGTCTTCGTCTCCGCATGGGGACAAAGCAGAATGAATATGCAAATCATATGCAAATTTCATATCAGTTACCCAATCCCATAGCAATTAATTCCTTTGCAATCATAAAAGCATTTTTGTCTGAAACAAGTACGGGTATTCCTTCTGCAACGGCTTTTTTAATGGTATCTTCCTCTACTTCTGCATCTTCAGCAATTATGATTGAGGAAAGCTCCAACAAAGTAGCTACTGCGATTATATTTGCATGGGTCTGTATAGTAATCCAGACATCTCCTTCAGAGGCATGAGCCATAACCCAGCTTAATAAATCGCATATATAGGCTCCCTTTACCTCTCTATCCATTCCACACTCACCAGTCAATGACCTTAAACCAAGTTTTTCACAGATTTGTTTAACAGTCATACTATAAGCACTCCTCCTACAAATTTTTGCTTTTAAATCCGTTCATTGTTTTTATCATGCAAACTGCTTTTTTGTTTTCGCCTTTTACTATGTCTTCTGCAAAGGCTCTGCATGTGGGAGAACCACATATTCCGCAATCCAAGCCGGGAAGATTCTTTAGTATTTCGGTTACAAGCTCCATCTTATGAATTGATTTAGATAAGTCCTTATCCAATCTCATAACAGACTTAGGTTCTATTTTTTCAGTGAGCCTGATAAAACCATCTTCATACATTTTTATAAATCTATCTAAATCTTCTTTTGTATACTTCGAAATATCAACCTTTTTTGCATGTTTCATTAATCTATTCTTTGCAATAAATGAATTTTGAATAACAAGAGGTCCTCCTACACAGCCTCCTGTGCAAGCTGAGCACTCGATAAAATCAATATCCTCTAATTTCCCTAATTCTACTTCCTCCAAGACCTTAATAACATCATGAATACCATCAACTGCCAGATAATTCTCAATCCCCAATGCTGACGCCTGACCTCCTGCAATAGGCCAGAGAATGGATTCTCTGGTACTGATTCCTTTGATCAGATTATTGTTATCTCCAAGATTTCTCACAATTTCCCCGTAAATATCCTTTATGGAGATAGCGCCGTTAACATATGATTCGGTAATTCCTAGAGGATTTCTTATGCTGGTTACTCTGGCGGTACACGGGGTAATAAAGAAAACTCCAATATCCTTTATATCTATGCCCTTTCTCTTAGCTACTTCTGTTTTTGCAATTCTAGCAGTGATTTCTACAGGAGTTTCTATAGTAATAATATTTGGAATCAAATCAGGAAATCTTATCTGTATAAGCCTTATAATTGCTGGACAACTTGAATTGATTAATGGAAATTCCATACCAGGCTTCTTTAATAGATATTCCTTAATGAGGAAAATTGATATATCTGCCCCTATTGTATCCTCTACAACTTCATCAAAGCCTATTCTTTTTATAGATGTGAGTATCTGACTTATACTAATATTAGAAGGAAATTGTCCATAAATCGTCAATGATGGTATCGCAATATTATATTTGAATTTCTTCATCATATTCAAATCATCTGTTATAGCACTTTTAGCGTGATTAGGACATATCCTTATGCATTCACCGCAATCTATACATCTATCGGATATTATTTTTGCCTTTCCATCTCGTACCCTTATAGCTTCGGTAGGACAGACTTTAAGACAACTGGTACACCCTATACATCGATCTTCCCTTAATATAACTGAATGGCTATATTCATTGCTCATTTAATCACCATCTTTCAGCATCATTTTCATTACAATTTTTGTTCCCTTGCCAACGATGCTTTCAATATCAAAACTATCAGAGCATTTTTTCATGTTTGGTAATCCCATTCCGGCGCCAAAACCCATCTCTCTAATTCTATCTGGAGCAGTAGAATATCCTTCTTTCATAGCAAGTTGAACGTTTTCAATCCCCGGCCCTGTATCTTCAGCTGTGATAATTATTGATTCAGGGTCTATGGTTATACCAATAGTGCCACCTAGTGAATGTATTACTAAGTTCATTTCTGCTTCATATGCTCCGATTGCTACTCTTCTTATTATACTTGAATCCATACCTAACTGTCTCAGAATTTTTTTAATTTTACTAGAAGCTTCCCCTGCTCTTTCAAAATCATCTTTTTCAATTGGAAAATTATAAGATATGTTACCCATAGTATCTCTCCTACATCTTATCAGCTTCTATGCCTCTTAATCCACAATTATATAATATTCCGGAAGTCGTGAAAAGAGTATAATTAGTTGTAAGAATTGCGATGGAATTTTCCTTTGCCAGATCTATGACATCCTTATCCGGAACTTTGCCTCTTACAAAAAGTATAGCGGTAACATCTGCCATTTCCGCAGTCCTGATAACCTGAGAGTTTACCAACCCTGTCAAAAGTATTGTACCTGTTTTTACAAAGGCTAGAACATCGCTCATTAAATCTGATCCAAAGGCATATAATATTTCATTTTCTAATAAGTGCTCCCCCCACAATACTTGTGCATTTAAGGCATCTCTTATTTCCCTTATTTTCATAAACTTACCTCCTTTCAGCAAATATTGAAACAAATCTATAGCTTGGCATATGAAAAGCATATATAATGTTAAAAATGTAACAACTATTGTCAAATAATAACTCCTCTAAAATCATAGGGGAGTTATTTATTTGCTAGATTGAATCTCTCTTCTCATTATAATAAAATCTTCATAAGCATTGTTTAGATTAATATAGTTTTTTATTGTTCTAACATGTTTGAATCCTGCTTTTATCCAGAAATCAATACCATTTTTGTTCTTAGATATAACGCCTGCATAAAACCTTTTAACATCATAAGTTTTTTGCATATAGAGCATAAAAGCATTTATTGTCTTATTGCCTATACCCATGTTTCTATGCTCTTTTTTTATTATAAATGAAGTAATCCAGGCTTCTTCATTATGTTCATAATCTATTCGGCCTTTTAAGACTCCTATTAATTTATCACTGGTTTTTAAAAAAATACCAATAAAAAACTCATGACTGCTGATTAATACCTCTAAGTATTTTTCCTCCATATCTTCTAAGGATAAACACCTGCTCGTACCTGTAGCAAACATTGATTCATCATCATCATTATATAACTCTAAAACAAGATCCAACTCATTTTTCTTTATATCTCTAAAAACAAAATCTCCTATTTCTATATTTAATGTAAGCATAATACCACCTTATCTGTTTTGTATCCTACCAGTAATGGTGTGTTCCTATCTATAACTAATTATATTCTACACAAGGCATGAAAATCCTTTAATATAGAAATTCAAAATAAGCAAAATCCTATGAAGCAAAAAACAAAAAGAGACACCTTCCCGTGTCTCATTTTTTCGTAAATCCAAAATACCGCTGCTTCGATTTTGACACCTATCTCTCCGATAGGTGGGTGCTCGCAACAGTGCTTCTATCGCCTTAGATGCCAATCATAGGACTCACAATAAAGTACATATCCACACTGTATATAAAACTCCCGTTTTTATGCTGTAGGTTCAAAATAGAAGCTTGGCAAATATTCCAGACCATATTAAGCTTTATGGTGCGAGAGACGGGACTTGAACCCGTACGGTGTAACCACACGCCCCTCAAACGTGCGCGTCTGCCAGTTCCGCCACTCTCGCAAATCATTTATCAATTACTACATGGATTATTATATAATCTGCATGGATTTATGTCAATAACATTTTATTCTCTTTAGTTCAATGATTCGGTAATATACCAATTATTGATAGTTCTGAACAAGTTCTCACTATCCACTTTTATTTCTCCCCTGACCTTGTTCCTCATAACCAAAGCATACTCTTTGTAGAAAAGACTAATAATCGGGAGATCATCTTTAATTATCCTTTGAAGTTCCAAATAGTTCACATATTTATTTTCATTATTCAATGTATTTTGCGATTGCTCCAACAATAAATCTACTCGCGGGTTTGCATACCCCCCATAGTTTTTGCCGCCATTGATCTGAGAACTGTGAAAAAAATCATATAAATCTTCTTCTGGAGAAAAATTCATTCCCACCAAAGCCAAATCATATTGCTTTTTCTCGATTCTCATCATCAGTTCTTCAAAGGGCACTATTTCAACATCTATGACAAATCCAATATCTTCTAAATTTTTCTTGATATCTTCTACAGCCTTAGCTCTGTAATCATTTTCCGAGTTTGTTATCAGTGTAAATCTGAGCTGCTGAACCTTTCCATCACTTTCCCTTTCAAAAATCCTGGTTGTCTCATTTAAAACAAATCTTGCGCTGTTTATAGCATATTGGGCTTCGGCTTTATTATAAGAGTATTTATTTACATCTCCATCATATAGCCAAGAATCAACTCTTATAGGCGTGTCTGTGATCACCGCATTACCTAGTAAATGCTTTTCTATTATCGCAGTTCTATTTATCCCATGCATTAAGGCTTTTCTCACATATTTGTCTCCCAATACCGGATTGCTGAAATTTATAGATATAAATTCATAATCTCTTGACAAATATCCATAAGTATTGACATCCTTTGATTCCTTATATTTTTCCCAGTCGTAAGAAGAAGTATTAATCAGATCTATTTGTCCTGATTGAAAAGAAGAATCAAAGGAATCGGTGTCTTTAATAAAGTTGATTCTTATCTTTGATATATATGGTGCAGAAGGCTGTAAGCTATATTTATTTGGTTCTAATTCCATATATCTCAATTTATTATAAGCAACAACCTTATAAGGACCTGTCCCAACAGGTATCGAATTAGGATTAGTTTCAAACACATGCTTTGGAACTATGGGAAAGCTCAGAGCATCTATAACATTATAGGGATAATCTCCAAACCTTATTTCTATGGTATACTCATCCAATGGTTTATATGAAGCAATTTGATCAAGCTTTGATTTATATATGGACGTCTCTCCATCTTTTATGGTGTTCAAGGTATATATAACATCTTGAGAGGTCATCCTTGTCCCATCGCTCCACTGTATATTTTCTTTTAGCTTCACAGTTACTTTCTTTCCGCTTTCATCCAGGCTTAGGTCCTTGGCAAGAACATACACTGGCTTTAAAGTACTATCGTATTCTATAAGACCATTGAATATTAGTCTGGAAATGTCCCTATAGCTTTTACTATTTACAAGCAGTGGATTAAAGATTTGAGGTTCAATACACCCAATGTTGATGGTTCCTCCTTCTTCCGGTTTCTCATCTTCCACTATAACCTCAGCGCCTATCTGTATTTCTGGTTCGGAGCAAGATGTTGCAAACAATAAAACAACGATTAGTAGAATTATTGGAATAAATTTTGGCTTCATAAAAAAATCCTTCTCCTCAGTTTACTATTTAAGCCTTATCAGCTTTTGATTCTCAACTCTTCCTGGGATTCTCCCTCTTTTTGCAATAGGCTTTCCTTCAATTTCTTTAATATCCATGGTCATATCTATTGCAGAAGCACCTGATATATAGCTGCCTATTCCAAAGGAATCAACACCTGCTTCGCTCAATAATCTAATTTTTTCGGGGTATAGTCCTCCAGATACAAATATCTTCACATATCCATAACCCTCAAGATCAAGACGTGCTCTCACTTCTCTAACTAACTCCGGTGTCACTCCTCCTCTTTCACTGGGAGTATCCAACCTGATTCCATATAGATTCTTTCCAAGAGCTTTTGCAACTCTCACTGCTTCTTCCGCTTCATCCTTAAATGTATCAATTAACACAATCCTCTTATGCTCTTCCGGCATGGTTTTATCATAGGCCTCTGCTACAGTCAGTGTGTCACCTGCTATCAAAAATGCTGCATGAGGCAATGTTCCTACAGGTTCTGCACCTAATAATTTAGCTGCAAGTATATTGCTGGCACCATTGGCTCCACCGATAATAGCAGCCCTTTCCATTACAGGTGCCACGGAAGGATGAACATGCCTTGACCCAAACACTATAAAGGGCTTATCCTGGCATGCTTCCCTGCACTCCCTTGCTGCTGTTGCCCATCCGCAGGAACTTGCAAGAATACCTAGTATTATGGTCTCATAAATACATATTTCTCTATAAGGTCCTATTATTCTCATCACAGTTTCCTTTGCATTGAAGCTTTCACCCTCAGGAAGTGCCCATATCTCTAAATCCTTATTCTTGAGAATATTGAAGGCTTCCTGGATACCTGCAAAAATACCTGGCTTTCTAGGGAATATTTCGGCTGTTACAGTTTTATCTGCTATACCTATATGGTCTAGAATATCTATAGTTCTTACAAAATAAATATCCGTAGTATAACCATCCAGAATTTCTTGCTCACTAGCAGAATAAATCTGCCTATTTTCATCCAATTTAATTTTTTCCACATCCGCTAAACTTCTTATTTCAGCCAATCAATTTCATTCCTTTCTTTTGTTAATTAGAGGTGCTATATAACCTTTTATATATATTATAGGTTCTACTAATCCTTTTCAAATATGTCTTTGTTTCTTCAAAGGGTATGCTTTTTAGTGAAACTCCATCATCGCTGTAATCCTTATTCTTTAACCATTTGTTCACATTTCCCAATCCTCCATTATAAGCGGCCAAAGCCAATTGAACATTCCCTTTGTAGTACTCCAATAGATAATCCAAATACCAGCATCCCATTCTTATATTAATTTCCGGTTCATACAGCATTTCTTCATCAAAATCTTTAATTCCAATTTGCTCTGCTATCCATTTTCCTGTAGATGGCTTTATTTGCATAAGACCAATAGCACCCTTATTGGATATTGCTAAGCAGTCATAATTGCTTTCAACTTTGATTATAGTAGCGATCAGGTGTAAATCCAGCCCATATTCCATAGCATACCTGCTCATAGCACTTTCATATTTCATAGGATATACGCTTTTTATCAGGTTAGGCAATATTCCCTTCAATATGAATAAGGTTAAAATTATAAATATTACTACGATTAAAATTCTATGCTTTCTTCTAATGATCAACAATTTCTCCCCTTTTGACATTCAGTAACTATTCTATTCCACTGTCTCTTAACTTCTTCTTTTAGCTCATCCAAGCTTCCATTATTATCTATTATCAAATCTGCATATCGGGACTTTTTTTCATCACTGAATTGAGCCATTATTCTGTTATTGGCCTCTTCATATGAGTATCTATCTCTTTCCATCAGCCTATGTAGTTGGGTATCTTTATCTACAGAGACAAGCCATATGGTATCACATACTGAATACAATCCCATTTCAATAAGTATGGCAGCATCCACAACTATGATCTCTATACCCTTGGCTTTACACATGGAGATAATTTCTTTTACTCTATCAATTATATGAGGATGAGTAATAGAATTCAACTTATTTAGCTTACTGCTATCAGAAAATACTATGCGTCCAAGAGCTTTTCTGTTAATTTCACCATCAGGTAATAATATTTCTTTCCCAAAATAATCGACTATTTCATTATATGCTTTTTCCCCCTTTTCCACAACATCTCTTCCCACTTCATCAACATCTATTATATAAGCTCCTAGCTCTTTTAGCAGGGAGGACACAGTACTCTTTCCACTGGCTATGCCTCCCGTCAATCCAATAACCATTAATACCTCCTCCAAAACTAACAAGTATTATTTAGTATCATACCAGCTCATACCCGAGTTTATATCCACAGTAAGAGGCACTTTCAGTTGGAAAGCTGTTTCCATTTTTTCTTTAACAATTTTCTTTACTTCTTCTACCTCATCTTTGTGTGCTTCTACAATAAGTTCATCATGAACCTGTAATATAAGCTTAGATTTCATTCTTCTATTCTTTAGCTCCTTGTATACTCTTACCATAGCAATCTTTATAATATCTGCAGCGCTTCCCTGGATTGGAGTGTTCATTGCCATTCTTTCTCCAAAATTCCTTTGCACAGCATTGCGGGATGAAAGCTCGGGGATATACCTTATTCTGTTTAGTATGGTAGTCACATATCCCTTTTCCTTGCCTTCCTTAATAGTATCCTCCATATACTTTTTAACCATAGGATATCTTGCGAAATAATTGTCTATATATTTTTTTGCTTCTTTTCTTGGTATCTTTAAATCTCTCGATAATCCAAAATCGCTGATGCCATAAACTATTCCAAAGTTAACCGCCTTTGCTCGGCTTCTCATCAAAGGACTTACTAGTTCTTTATCTACCCCAAAAACCTCAGAAGCAGTCCTTGTATGAATATCTTCATTGTTTATAAAGGATTGAATCAAACCTTCATCTCCGGAAATATGAGCTAAAACTCTCAACTCTATCTGTGAGTAGTCCGCATCTACTAATACATAATCTGCATTTTTAGGAACAAATACCTTCCTTATTTCCCTCCCGTTTTTTGTTCTAACAGGGATATTCTGAAGGTTTGGTTCTGTACTGCTTAATCTTCCCGTTGCTGTCACAGTCTGATTGAATTTTGAATGTATCTTTCCTGTTTTTTCATTGATTAAATTAATAAAACCATCTATATAAGTAGATTTAATCTTCAGCAGCTGCCTGTATTCTAATATTTTATCGATTATTGGATGCTTATCGGAAAGCCTTTCTAAAACCTCCACATCTGTAGAGTAACCTGTTTTTGTTTTCTTGATGGGAGGAAGGGATAGTTTTTCAAAAAGTATAACACTTAGCTGCTTTGTTGAATTAACATTGAACTCCTCGCCTGCCAGCTCATATATCTCCTCTGTCAACCTATCTATTCTTTCAGAGAATAAAGCAGATAGTTCCTGAAGCCTGCCCTTATCTACCTTAAAACCTTCATGCTCCATATCTGCCAGTACTTCCACCAGCGGAAGCTCTACATCTTGGTAAAGGCTCTCCATGCCCTTTTCACAAATTTTATTGTTCATAGGTTCCATCAGATCATATATTGCTTTTACACTGTTGCAGTAATTCTTTGCCTTATCTCCGTCTTTCTCCTCATAATCCTTCATGTCAGCTCCGAAAAACTCATTATATATGTTTCTCAGCTTGTAATCAGGCTTTGATGGATTAAGTAAATATGCTCCTATCATGCTGTCAAATTTTATGTTTTCTACATTAATACCTATGTTCTTTAAAAGTATTATATCTGACTTTATGTCATGGCCTGCCTTTTCTATATGTTCATCTTCCATAACAACCTTTAGTAAATCTATAGAAACATCATCTATTGGAATGGAATAATACTGATCCTGAACACCAACAAATATATAATCTGGTTTACCATTACTATCCTGGGACATCTTAAAAACTATTCTTCCTTCTTTTTTGGCCTTATCTACAATATCTCGTATATCTTTGGATTCTGAGATTTCGTTTACAACTACATCTTCTGCCATCTTCTCTGATACACTTTCCAGCTCTTTATTTACAAAAGAATTTTTCAATTTATCAAGAAGGCTTTTGAAGTCGAGCATACTGTATAACTGTGATAAAGCTTCATAATCCGGTTCCTTATACTCACAATCCTCAATAGAATCATTAATAGGCACATCGGTTATTATGGTTGCTAACCTTTTGGACAACAATGCTATGTCTTTGTTGTTCTCTACATTTTGTTTTACTTTATTCTTCTTTATATTCTCCGTATTCTCAAGTATGTTTTCAACAGTCCCAAACTCCTTAAGCAGATCCAAAGCGGTTTTCTCACCTACACCAGGAATACCAGGAATATTATCTGAAGCATCTCCCATAAGCCCCTTAAGGTCAATGACCTGCTCCGGGGTTATGCTGTATTGAGACATCAGCTTTTCTTTGTCATATTCCTCCATCTCGCTTATACCTTTTTTTGTCATAAGTATATGAACATTATCGGTAATTAATTGAAAAGCATCTCTATCTCCTGTTACAATTAATGTGTTAATGCCTTTCTTGTCTGACATTTTTGATAGTGTTCCGATTATGTCGTCTGCTTCATAACCTTCTAATTCAATTCTTTTTATATTCATTGCATCTATTACCTTTTTCAAATAAGGAATTTGCTCTGCCATATCCTCAGACATTTTAAGCCTTTTAGCCTTGTATTCCGCATATTCCTTATGTCTGAAGGTAGGCTCCTTGCGATCAAAGGCTATTGCCATATAATTTGGCTTATAGCCTTCTATAAGCCTATTTATCATATTTACAAAACCATATATAACATTTGTGTGAAGCCCATCTCTATTGGTTAATGGCGGCAAAGCATAAAAAGCTCTATGCATCAAGCTGTTGCCATCTATTATTATCATCGTGTCCTTTTTCATTCTAAATCCTCCAAAATTAGTTTAATCTTATTATTTCCATACATTTTTGAAAAACCCTTTATATTGATGTAAAAAAAATCAGATTCCGAAGAATCTGATTTTTTCTATTAGTATTTAAATTTGATTATACTCTGTTGCATTTCGTCTGCCAGCTTAGCTAAAGCTTCACTGGCGTTTGAAATCTCAGCAATGGCTGCTGTTTGTTCTTCTATCGAAGCAGAAGCTTCTTCTGTTCCTGCAGCATTTTCCTGAGATATGGCTGACAGATTTTGAATAATATTTATTACATCATTCTTTTTATCTTCCATAAGTTTTTCTGATTCATATATTTCTGCAATATATTTCTTCATATCTTCTATAGATGCTGCAATACCCATATATTTTTCATTGGTCATTCCAACGCTTCTAGCTTGGGATTCTACTATCTCCCTTGTTTCCTCCATTGTAGTAACCGCCATACCTGTCTTTTCTGTAAGCTCTTGTATAATTGCTTCAATTTCCTCCGCAAATTTGTTGGATTCTTCTGCCAACTTTCTGATCTCCTGAGCCACTACTGTAAATCCTCGTCCTGCATCTCCGGCTCTAGCCGCCTCTATAGCTGCATTAAGAGCAAGGAGATTTGTCTGGTCGGCTATACTTTTAATCATCTCACTTGCAGTTTGAATTTTCTCGGCTCTTTCATTTGTGCTAACAATAACCTCTTTTATGCCTTCAGCTGCTTCACCGGAAGATCTGGTTTTTTCCACAAGATCCTCAATAACCTGTAAACCCTCTTCCTTAAGTTTGTTTATTTCCTCCACAGCCAATATTAATTTATCAACTTCCTGCCGATTTCTATCAATTAAACTTCCCAAATCATCTGCTATGACAGAACTTTTTTCTGTATCACTGGCCTGGTCACTGGCTCCCTGTGATATATCTTCTATAGCTCTTGCAATTTCTTCAGAAGCAATAGCGGTTTGCTGGCTTGTTGCAGTCAGTTCCTCCGATGATGAAGCTACTTGCTGTGACGTTTCTGCTATCTGTCTAACCAGCTCAATTATGCTTTTCTGCATGACTGCAAGCGAATTACCTATAACTCCTATCTCATCTTTTCTCTTGAGATATCTTAGTGCTTTGCTGTTTTCATCAAAGCTCAAATCATATTTAGCAATCCTATCTAATATTTTAGAATATTCTACAATAGGTCTCGAGATTGATGTCCCCACAAACAATGCAATTATTAAACCTAATATAATAAATCCAATAGCAGTATAAAACATTGCTCCTTGCAGTTTTACTATTCCCGCTAAAGCATCAATTTCAAAAGCTCCAATACATAATACCCAATCAGTATTCGGTATAGGCTGAACACCCATATATCTTTTGCTGCCCAAAAAATCATAATTGATTACACCTTTATTGCCCATTCCCAACTCTTGAAAAGCTAGTCCGACATTCTTAAATTCTCCTTCAGTTTCTATATCATCGAAAATATTTCTTTGCTCTAACACATATTCACTATTGTTGTGAGCATAAAAGGTTCCATCCAGTCCTAATAGATAAGCATAGCCATTGGCACCATAACTCATTTGATCTGTTATATTACTGAAAGCCGTTCCATCTTTTCTGGCGATTAAAACTCCTACAATATTATTATCCATTTCAATAGGTACTGCAAGCATAACTACAGGTTGATTTGTAGCTCTGCTAATCAATACATTAGAAATATTAGCTTGTCCCTGGAAGGCTTTCTTTATATAATCCCTATCCCCAAGATTTGCTGTGCTGTTATCTGTTACGTAATGAGCTATACCATCCGGGGTAACAACTCCTATTTCCAAATATTTCAGTCGCTGCACATTAGGCTTCAGATATTCTTGCTGCATTTCCCAATCCATGGATATAATATTCTCATGTCTGGCCAATTCCTGTAAAATACCTAAATCCTTAGAAATCACAGCTTCAAACATCTTGACTCCCTCTTCCGCAGACATGGATAACGCTTCTTCTGTCTGCTTTAGCAAAGCATCGGAACTGTTCTTTAAACTAATAAAACCCAAACCTGATGAAATAACTAGTACCAACAATCCAATTATTAGTGCAATTCTTTTTGATAAACTAATCTTCATATAACTCCCCCCATTTGATACAATTTCTAGTAATTTAGAATATAGAAGTGCCATGTTTGTAGTAATTAACCTAAATTGGTTAATTGTGCTAATTTAATTCCAGTATATAACATTGTGCAATATTTGTCAATTTTCGCTGTTATTTGTCGAATTACGTTGTTTGGAAAATTTCAGACGTAATAATACTCTCGGTAATTTGGAAACGCTCCCTATGGATAAAAAAAATCGGATTTCTATGAATCCGATTTTTATCTATATATGCTATTTCTTTTTAAATCTCTTCTTATAAACAATATATCCTATTACTGTCAGTACAGCTAGAATTATTAGATAAGGTATAGCGGAAACTATAAATACGAACAGCTTCTCTCCACCTCTCAGAATACTGTTTATAGTTCCTACAAAGCCATTATAGGCTTTAGTCCATACCGTGGGAACATTGACACTTTCCAGCTTTCCCGCCTTTATTTCTCTGAGATTTACATATAGGGTGGATAAGCTTACTTGTTTATCCCATCGCTTTATATCTGTGGACATCAATTCTATTTCACTTCTGACTCGGTTTAGCTCATTCTCGATTTTCAGTATTTCATCCACATTCTGTGCCTTTGATATTAGCTCTCTAAGCCTGTTTTCCTGAACTGTAAGATTGTCAATTCTTGTTGCGGTATCATAATACTGTTCTGAAATATCTATAGAATTTGTATTCTGGTTTATTACTTCACCCATGGTCTTTATTTCTTCAACAGCTGAGCCAAATCTAGCCGCAGGCAATCTAAGTGTGATATTTCCTGTCTTTAACTTATCGCTTTTTCCGTCAGCCTCATGGTTTATTATATTATCCACATAGGAGCTTTCTACATATCCACCATTTCTCTCTGCCAAGTCAGCTATACTTTCCATCTTATTATCAAAATCAGTAACTTCCAGTGAGATGCTGCCGCTTGTGATTATTTTTCTCTCATATGTTTCTGCCTCAGACTGCATCATCTTTTCCTGAGTAACAGTATCCTCTTCAGGAGCTCCCATGGTCAAAGCATAATTAGCTCCGTTATCCATTACCGAGGCCATGTTCATGGACTCTGAGAATTCCATCTTAGCTTTGCTTTTTCTTGCTGCAGGTTCTGCGGCAGGAGCTTCAGCAGGCGCAGATTGAGCTACGGCTCCTCCATATCCTCTTCCCGTCTCTTCAGCAATGGATTTTGCCCTTGTATTAAGCCCTGGCAAACCTGGTAAAGAAGATAATCCAATAGCTGCTACCACAAACACAGCAGCCACTCCTGCTACCCAGTTCCAGTTGCGTTTAAAGAAGCTTTTTTTAGGTTTATTAGAACCCAGCTCCTGAATCTTACCCATAAGATCTTGATGGAAGGTTTCGGGTAGTTCGATTTCTTCCAGTTGGTTACAATATGTTACAGTGGCTAAAAGCAAATTATACTCTTCCATACAATCGGAACAGCTTTCCAAATGCTTTTCCAATTCTATTCTATCTATTTCATTTATATCTTTATCTATATATGAAGACATAAGACTTCTTACTACTTCGCAATCCATTCTCTTTCCCTCCCCTTTAAAAAGTTAGACGCTCTTTTTTTCGTAAAGTTCCAATTCATGTCGGAGCTTGTCCTTAAGCAAGTTTCGAGCTCTATTTATTCTTGATTTTATAGTGCCCAGGGAACAGTTGAGCATGGTTGCTATCTCTTCATAACCAAAACCTTGTATATCTCTAAGTATAATTACGGTTTTATAGTCTTCTGCAAGAGAAGATATGGCATTTTGTATCAGTTCTTTTTTCTCCACTCTTTCACAGATATCTTCTGGTGTTTCCTTCTCTGCGCTTAGTTCTATTATAGCTGAACCCTTATCTGTCTCTATATTCATTTCCAAAGGTACTAGATTTGCTTTCTTTCTCTTTCTTAGCTCATCAAGGCATACATTAGTTACTATTCTATATAGCCATGTAGAAAACGATGATTCTTCCCTGAAGTTCTGGATTGACTTATATATCTTAATAAAGGCTTCTTGAGCCATATCCTTAGCATCTTCTTCATTACCCATAATTCTATAGGCAATGTTATAGGCTTTTTTTTCATATCCGCTTATCAATTCTTCAAAAGCATCTATATTTCCTTTTTTGCTCTTAGCTACAAGAAGCTTCTCCGTTACTTCCATATTTTTCTCCCTCCCCAATAACTCAGTAACCCCTCAGTTTTAGACGAATAAAAAATAATAAAGTTTCATAGTGCTTATTTACACATTTCTATTATACACTTCTTTACCATAAAAAAATATAGGTATAAAGATATACCTATATTTCCACATTCCTGGTTTTATGATAAGGATGAAACGCTGAAGCCACCAATCTAAAATTTTCATCCATTACAGCAGTTGCATGATGTAAGAAGTCCTTTGCTATATAATACCTCAAATCTATGAAACTGTATTCATAGCCGCTGTCTGTTTTCTTGCATTTTATATGAAACAGCGGGGTAAACTCACCAAAGAATTTGGCAACCTGTGTGTTTTTCACAGCTCTGAACAGTCTCTTATCCAGATTCTTCATAATTTCAATAATCTTAATTTTTCTTGATAACAGGTTTAGCTCACCAATTACCATTTTATCTTTAATCTTTATAACGAAATGCCATTTTACCAGTCCGATCATTGATGGCAAAACTCTTATATACAATATTTCCCCTAGATCCTTGAAATTTTCTTTCACTCTCTTTTTTACATAAAACTTCATCCAATAGCGGGCTGACAAATAAGCAAAAAACATAATTAAAGATACTAATGGATGAATTTTGCTATTGATGCTTGGAATAATAATGGCTAAAGCAACAATGATTAATAAGGGATCATAAACCAAAAGCAAATCCAAAGTAATCTTTTTTTTGTAAAAAGGCCATAACACTTGTGCTCCATAGGAATTTGTTATATCCAGTAATAAATGTGACATACATCCAGATACAGCATATATAAATAGTTTTAATAATGCTGCTCCTGGATAAAATAGTGATAATACAGCAGTTATAGCTGCGCTGTACAAAAAAATAAAGGGAATGGAATGGGACATCCCTCTGTGGTTTTTGAGATAGCTGTAATCTCCCTTAACTTGCATTATTATATCTGCATCAGGAATCACAGCTCCTAATAAGCTTCCCATTGCATAAGGGCTGGCAATTGATACTGTTTCTCCCGTAAAAGCTGCAATCGCCAGCCCCACAACGCCGTGTGTAATTGGATCCATAGTTCTCCTCCATCATTATATTAGCTGTAACTATACTTTATAATATTCAATTATATCATATATGCTAGTACCTATTTACTGAATATTTTCAAAATCTATGACTAATTTCTAACAATAAATTTTTTATTGCTTTTTAAACCTATCTGTGATATTATAATTAGCGTAGCGCCGGAGTGGCGGAATTGGCAGACGCACATGACTCAAAATCATGCGCCCTCAAAGCATGTCGGTTCGAGTCCGACCTCCGGCACCATTATATTTAGCAAAATATTAAGCTTCAACGATTTGTTGAAGCTTTTTCTATTTTATCTCCCTACAATTTTGCTTACATTTTTTATCAATATTGATATAGTGCCATCGGGATTTGTGATAAATTCCAATCTTTCTCTATCTTCGTATTGTTCGAGAGGTATGTTTATTTCAATGCCAGTATCTGTCTTTATGGTTTGTCGTTCAAGCTTTCTAAAGCTGTTTCTATTCTGGATCTGGAATTCCTTTTTATCTATTCCTTTCTTCATTATGCTTTCTTTGAACTCGTTTTTAGCATCTATATTATTTTCAAAAACTTCATCAATGACCCGGACTACATTCACAGTTCCATCTGCTTCACAATTATCATAAAGAGCTTTCTTAAACCTCATCTTTTTCTCCACATCATTGTTATAATGCTTTTTATTTATTTGTTCTGCTGTCTTGGTCACAATGTCAAGCTTTGCCTTTGGAGACAACTCCGGCTCACATTTAAGAAAATACTGGGATAAATAATATTCCTTTTTATCATTTATCAGGTATTTCTTCTCAATCAGCTTAACAGAGAAGTCATCCAGTTTGATTATTATAACCTCATCTAAACTCTGGGATTCGGACGGGAGGATTGTTTGATTCTTTATTATAGTGTTTTTAATACCTGTATCTGTATTCTCAACAAAATGAATATAGGAACTCTTATAATTCATCTTAAGTATTGAAAAATATGATTCTCCTTCACAATTAAATGTAGCGAATACAACATCTGCAGCAGGAATATCAATATTTTGCTTCATAAAATCGAATAATTTGGTTGAAAGATTTTTTGTGACAGAGACAAAATCATTATCACTCAAATATGTTCTGAGTTGGTTGAGGCAATAATTATCTTCGCCCTCTAACATGGTATTTTTACAATTGTCACTGGTCATAGTTTTATATATATGGCTTTTAATAAAATCTCTGATTTCTCCGCTTAGTCCCAGTAAAGTATTCGATAAAACTGGCATATCCATGTTTGTATCTAAAATATGTATTATGGCATTTGTCACTCTTATGCTATTTTCATCCATTTAATTTACCCCTTATCTCTATAATCATATTTAGTTCGTTCTTATAATAATTAAAAATTACACACATTATATATTTTAAGTTGCTACCCAATTATGTCAACAAATTTCTGCGAGACCGAAGCTCCTATTAAACAAAAAACAAAGTAAAAAATGCTATAATAGCTATAGCAACAATATGGAGGAATTCAAATGGTAACAAAAACTTTGTTTAAGTGTCCTGTATGCTCAAAGCCTTTATCCAAGGGTGAAAAGCAGTATTTCTGCAATAAGAATCATAGCTTCGATATAGCTCGTAAAGGGTATGTGAATCTGCTATTGCCAAGCCATATAGGCTCAGGTGACCCAGGTGACAGCAAGGAAATGCTCCAGAGTCGCAGGGAGTTTTTGAATAAAGGTTATTATGAAAAATTCTCAGACCAATTAAACAATATTATCGTTAATAACATATCGGATATGTATAAAGGCAGTTCTGTGAGCATACTCGATGCAGGCTGTGGCGAAGGTTATTATATCAGCAGGCTGAAAAACAATTTGACTAACCTTGATAGTATAGAAAATTTAAATATATATGGAATTGATGTTTCAAAACCTGCTATTCATTATGCTTCAGGCAGAGATAAGGATATATTCTTTGCTGTGGCCAGCACATACCACATTCCTATTTTAAATAACAGCATAGATTACATTATATGCATTTTTGCGCCGAGAGACGAGGAGGAGTTCCTGCGCATTCTAAATAAAGAAGCAAAGCTAATAGTTGCTGCTCCTGGAGCCAATCATCTTCTCGATCTTAAAAAGGCCATTTATGGGGATTCGGAATTGATAGGTCAAAAAGGTACTGTGGGAAAAGGATTCAAACTTCTGTATCAAGTCAATGTTTCATACCATATTCATTTGGAAAGCACTCAAGATATACTCAATCTATTGACAATGACACCCTATATCCGCCATACCAGTGAAGCCGAGATGGAAAAACTGAAAAGTCTAGATAGCCTTAAAACAGTGGTTGATTTTAATATCATGGTCTATCAGAAGAAGTAAGTAATCCGATATAATGGTGGATGATTAAAGCCTGCATCCTACTAGGTTCTTATCCGAAGGATGCAGGGTCTCTTTATGTAAATATATCCATATTCTCCATTCTGTCAAAGGCTTCTTTTAACTTTTCAATATCTATGGTTAGTGCTAACCTTATAAATCCTTCTCCACATCTGCCAAATGCGTTACCCGGCAATGCCAGAACATGAGCTTCTTCCAACAATTTGTCACATACTTCTTCACTGGTGAGACCTGTTTTCTTTATGTTTACAAAGAGGTATATACTGCCTTTTGGTGGCAGACAGGACATATTAGGTATCTTGCATATCCTCTCGTAGGCATACATCATTCTTTTTTTATATTCCTCAACTATCTCAGGACATATTTCATTCCTCAGTCTAAGGGCATAGATGGCGGCTCTTTGGGATACTGATGGTGCAGTAAAAACATTATTTTCATTTATATCTTTCATGGTTTTTATTAAAAATTCCGGCGCCATAACATAACCTATACGCCAACCTGTCATGGCAAAATTCTTTGAGAAGCTTCCAATTGTTATTGTTCTTTCCTTCATCCCAGGTAATGATACTATAGGTATAAAAGGCTCGGCATAGCTAAAGGATGTATAAATATCATCTGCAATAACTATCAAATCATATTTGATAGCTACTCTGGCTATGTCCTCCATCGTCTTTCTGCTGAAGCATACCCCAGTTGGATTATTAGGAGTATTTACGATTATTGCTTTTGTCCTATTGGTAATCAGCTTTTCAAGCCTCTCTACATT
>NZ_JAWLCK010000035.1:0-24899 GCF_041687175.1 Lutispora sp. | reverse complement strand
GGCAGGCAGCACTCTAAGCATGAATAGTGCTGTGAGAAATATCGTATCCTATATTGGTATAACCATACCCCAGGCAATAATGATGGCAACAGCTAATCCAGCTAGACTTTTGGAGCTTAAAGACCGAGGAAAGATTGAAAAAGGATACCTTGCTGATATTATTATGTTTGATGAGGATATATATATTAGAAAGGTGATAAAATCAGGCTCACAGAGATTATAATAGTAAAATTCTATTTACGGGAGATGTTATAATGAAATTACATATAGTAAAGAACTATGATGAATTAAGCCATGCAGCTGCAGAAAAAGTAGCCCATATAGTAAAGTCAAATCCAAAGGTAGTTTTAGGTCTTCCTACAGGCAGCACTCCTTTAGGAATGTATAAAGAACTGATAGATATGAACAAGAGGAAGGAGATTTCTTTTAAGGAAGTTATTACATTTAATCTAGATGAATATCAAGGTCTTCCCAGAGAAGATGTTAACAGCTACTATAGGTTTATGTGGGATAACTTCTTTAGCCATATCGATATAGTAAAAGAAAATACTAACATACCAAATGGCATGGCCGATGATGTGGAGAAGGAATGTACAGCTTATGAAAGCAGGATTGAAAAAGCCGGAGGTATTGACTTGATGATTTTAGGCATCGGCAACAATGGTCATATAGGTTTTAATGAGCCGGCTCAGTTCTTCGGAGGTATAACTCATAGAGTAAAATTAACTGAAAATACCATAGAAGCTAATTCCAGATTTTTTGGTGCTATTGATAGAGTACCAAGGTATGCAATAACTATGGGCATAAAGAGTATAATGCATTGCAGAAGCATAATGCTCTTAGCCAATGGAAAAGCCAAAGCAGAGGCAATAAAAAAAGCCCTTGAAGGGCCTATTACTCCAGAACTCCCAGCTTCTGTACTCCAGTTACACAGAGATTTAACTGTTATCGTGGATAAAGAAGCCGGATCCTTACTGAGCTGCCGTTAAATGATATTTATGCAGTGCTAAAGCATAATTATTTCATAGTTATTATTTAATAGATCTATATACAGCATTTTATTTCTTAGAAGCTCTCCTCTGCCTATGAGGAGCTTCAAAACTTCAGAAACCTCAATGGAAGCCGCCAAAGCAGGTGTGAAGGATGGATTTCCAAGGGGGTTTTTTAATTCTGAATCATCAATATCAGAGTATATTTTATCAAGACTCCTGTCTCCGGGAAGTATGGTGGTTATTTGGGCATACCAGCCGGAGATGGCTCCATGAACCAACGGGATGTTCAGTTCTTCGCAAGCCTTCTGCAAGACTCTTCTTCCGCCTACATTATCTAAAGCATCTACCACCACCTGGGCTTTTTGTAATATGGTCTTAGCATTATTTCCATCAATTCGGTTATATACAGGCAATAACTCTACATCTGGGTTAACAAGGCTCATTCGTTTCCAAGCTTCCAGTGACTTTGGTTTTCCCAGATTTTCTGTATGAGAAAGTATTTGTCTATTGAGATTTGTTTCTTCAAATACATCTCCATCAATGGCTATTATTTTACCAACTCCTAGTCTTCCCAGCATTTCTATTATATATCCACCTAAGCCACCGCAGCCTACAACGGCAACAATTTTATGCCCAAGTGAGTTATTTTCTTCTTCTGACAGACATAACATATTTCTGTCATATCTACCCATGTCCATACCTCCTGTTATATTCTTTATGAATAATATTATAACATAAAGAAAAAATAACCCAGCATCTTTTTTGATGCTGGGTTACCCACTAAATGCATTTCTTACAATTTTTTTATGGTCACATTGAATATTTTGTCTTTCTCCTGAACGATATAGCTGTTTTCAACTCTATATTTTATATCTTTTAGGACCTCTTCATAATTAGCGAGTAATTCCTGACTTTCCTCTATGCTTACTTTTTCAAACCTTACGGTATCTCCAGGTCCCATTTGTGCTATTATTGGCAAATCAGCCCATATTACAGTAGCTATTTTTGTATAGCCTCCTGTTGTCTGCCTATCTGCCATCATAACTATCGGCGAACCATGTCCCGGAACCTGGACAGAGCCAAATACTATTCCATCGGATATTATATCCGGACCTTTCACATGAGTGAGTTTTGGTCCATCAAGTCTATATCCCATTCTATCTGCTTCAGAAGTGATCTTATATTCTGAGTTCAGGAAAGTATCAATTGCCTCAGGTGAAAAATGGTCGTCCTGTGGGCCTAATACCACTCTTACAACATTATCTTTGCTGTATCTAGGTATATATGCAGGTGAAATATACCTACCCGGCTTAGCCGCTGATTTGGAAGAATCCACAGGTATCTCGTCACCTTCCATCAGTTTCCTTCCTTTGAATCCTCCCAGGGAGCCCCTTACATAGGTAGATCTGCTCTTCATTATCTCTGGAACTCCTAAGCCTCCGCCAAAGGCTATATAGGATCTTAAGCCCTCTGAAGAACCAGAGAAGGTCAGCTGGTCTCCTGTGTGAACTTCTATGCTTCGCCACATATGGACACTTTTTTCATTTAACTTTGGAGACATGTTGGCTCCTGTTATGGCGATAAATCCATCAAAGCCTATTTCTATGCTGGGACCCATGAAAGTAGCTTCAAGGACAGCTGCATTTTCATTATTTCCAACAAGAATATTGGCAACTCGGAAGGCAAAGTCATCCATTGCTCCAGCTACAGGTATACCATATCTTTGAAATCCCATTCTCCCACTATCTTGAACAGTTGTAAAAAGTCCCGGTTTTATAATTTTTATACTACCCATAACATTACTCCTCACTATCAAGCAAAGCAATATTTACTTTGTATTTATTCTCTTCAACTTGATTTAATATGGATTTGTACTCTTTTTCATCTATAGGTACAAATCGCACATAATCTCCCGCGTTCAGTAAGACAGGAGGTTCAGCGAAGGGATCGTAAAGCTTAACGGGAGTTCTGCCTATAAGCTGCCATCCGCCAGGACTGTCAATGGGATATATACCTGTTTGTTTACCTGCTATGCCTACAGAGCCTCCAGGAATTTTAGTTCTAGGAGTTTTAAGTCTTGGAGTTTCTATTTTCTCCGACATACCTCCAAGGTAAGGGAAGCCCGGTGTGAATCCAAGCATATAGATCAAGTAATTTCTTGAACTATGAATCTCTATAACTTCATCAACAGATAGATTGTTATGCTGAGCTACAAATTCCAAATCAGGACCGTATTCTCCACCGTAGATTGTTGGTATTTCAACTACCTTTGCAGGTTCTGAACCGCTGTCACCAAGGTTTTCCTCATATTCTCTGAGTTTACTGCAAAGGTCTTTGTATTTTATTTTTAGAGGATTGTAAGAAACTAAAAGAGATCTATAGGTTGGAACCATTTCTATAATTCCATCCAATCCAGATTTTTCCATAGCTATATACATATTTCTTATTTTTTTGTTTATTTCTGGACTTATACTATCGCCAAATTCTATGATGAGTGATTTATCTCCAGCTGGTAAAAATTTGGCTTTTTCGTACATAATATCACCGCTTTCAGTCTATTTAAATAATCCTGCGATACCTTTTAGTGAGTTGATTCCGAGGTACGCTGTGATTAATACCACTAGTACTCCCAGTATAAGCAGCCATTTTGGATGTTTATAATCTCCAACAACATTCTTGTTTACGGAAGCTACAAGTATAGTTCCTAGGGTAACTGGTAGTATCAGACCGTTGAGAGAACCTGCTATTACCAGTAATGTAACTGGTTGGCCTATTGTAATAAAGATTAATGTGGATACAGCTATAAAGCCTATTATCCATTTACTCTTGTTATTTTCAATAACTTTTGCAAAAGATGTTAAGAATGAAACAGATGTGTATGCAGCACCTACTACAGAAGTCAATGCAGCAGCCCAAATAACGAGACCGAAAAGTTTATAGCCTATAATCCCTGCACCAAGCTTGAAAGCAGATGCCGGTGGGCTTGCTGGATCCAAAGCTAAGCCTTTTGATACTACACCAAGTACAGCTAAGAATAACAAAATTCTCATTATTGTTGCTATACCCATTCCTGTTAAGGAAGATCTGGTAATATCATCAAGGTTTTCTTTACCGTGTATGCCAGCATCTAATAGTCTGTGGCCACCAGAAAATGTTATGTAACCGCCTACTGTTCCGCCCACCAGGGTTATGATAGCCAGCATTGGCATTTCTGTAGGAACAAAGGTTCTTGCTATTGCTTCCCCTACTGGAGGTTGGGTTGATATGGCAACATAAGCAACCAAAACAATCATCATTGCACCTAGAATTTGTGTAACTTTGTCCATTACTTTTCCTGCTTCTTTAAACATGAATATGCAGATTGCTATGATGGCAGAAATGGCTGCTCCAATTTTCAGATCCAGACCGATAAGTACCTGTAAGCCCATGGCAGCGCCGCCTACATTACCGATGTTGAATGCAAGACCGCCTAAAGCTACCAAAAAAGCTACGAAGTAACCTAAACCAGGGAGTACCTTATTTGCGATTTCCTGGCCTCTCAAACCAGATACGCCTATTACTCTCCATACATTTAGCTGAGCGATTAGGGATAATATTACAGATGCAAGGATAACAAAACCGAAATTAGCTTTCAATTGTTCTGTAAAAACTGCTGTCTGAGTTAGAAAACCAGGACCTATAGCTGATGTAGCCATTAAGAATGCAGCACCGAATAATACTGATAAGTTTTTATTTTTCATTATTCCGACTCCTCTCCATTTTCATTATTAATACCCTAATATGGTATAATTGCTATTTTATGAACTCACTAAATGGTTTTAGTACGACTCCTTCTTCCTGAAGGCTGTTTCTTATTGTGTTTACAAAATTTACAGCCTCAGGGTTATCGCCGTGTACGCATATGGAGTCTGCAGCTATTGAAATTTCTGTCCCATCGATAGCAGTAACCTTACCTGTCAAAACCATCTTTTTAACTCTTTCTATTGCTTCGTTTTTATCATGAATTACCGAACCAGGAAGTTTACGAGATACCAATGTACCGTCTGGATTATAGGCTCTATCTGCGAATACTTCTTGAGCTACCTTTAGGCCTTTTTCCATAGCTCTTTTTGCAATATAGCTTCCTGATAATGCCAGCAATATCAAATTCTTATCAAATTCCAGTATTCCGTTTATTATTTCTTCTGCAAGATCTGGTTTTACAGATGTTGTGTTATAGAAGGCACCGTGGAGTTTAACATGCTGAAGCCTTGTTCCTGTTGCTTGGACAAAAGCGTATAAAGCTCCCAACTGGTAGAGCATATAGGCCTTTGCTTCCTTGGGAGTAATGTCCATATTTCTTCTCCCAAATCCCATTAGATCAGGATAGCCTGGGTGAGCGCCTATTCCTAGCCCATTAGCAGCAGCCATAGTTACGGTTTTCTCCATGATCATGGGGTCTCCTGCGTGCCAACCACAGGCAATGTTTACGGAGGTGACATGCTTCAGCACTTCTTCATCAAGACCAAGTTTATAGCTGCCGAAGCTTTCTCCAACATCACTATTTAGATCAACAAACTTAGGCATAATACTCTCCTTTCTTATTGGTTCATTACGTGAACCAAAGTTTTATTTTTACACTTACTATTTCTATAAATAGTCTGAAAAATCCTTCAATGTTAAAATGTTCACAATATTCAAAATTAACATTTTGCTATATTATATACAAAAAATATGAATTATATTAAAAAAAAGACATGCAATGCTGCATGTGTAATAAACTTATATTTTATAGCCTAATGCCTGGGATATGCCTTGGGTTGCTTCTAATACCACTGAAATATAAAGGTCTATGGTATTATCATTTAGACGACTATCAGGGCCTACTATGCTCAATGATCCCACCACATTTCCTTTATGATCTCTTATAGGAGCGCCTATGGCAAAGGTCTCATCCGCCAATTCGCTGTAGCTTATTGTATAACCTAATTTTCTTGCTTCTCTTATTAATTTCCATATTTCATCTATGTCCGTAACTGTGTTTCTGGTGTATTTTACTAGTTCCACACTATTTAGAATTTTATTTATTTCTTCGTCGGGCAGAAAAGATAAAATAGCTCTTGGGCAGGCTCCTGCATAGAGGGGCGCTCTCCTCCCCACTCTTGTATAGGCTTTTACTGGCCTGTTGCATTCCAGCTTATCTATATATATGGCTTCATTACCGCTTCTTACTATGATTTGTGAGCTTTCATTTATAGATTCTTTGATTTTCTCCATATAAGGTTTTGCGATAGTTTTAAGTTCAATATTGTTGCTTACTATATTTCCAAGTTCTAAAAATTTGAACCCCAATTTGTACTGGCTTTCTTTACCCATCACATCAACTTTTTGGAGAAATCCTCTGTCAACCATGGTAGATAATATTCTATATACAGTAGCTTTTGGTATGCCAGATAGCCTAGATAACTCACTTAAGCCCAGTGTATCTTTTTGGTCGCAATAAAAGTTAAGAATATACAGGGCTTTGTCTAAACTGCAATTTTTTGGTTGTTTTTTATTTTCTTTATACATGTGTTTCCTCTCCAATAGAATTAAGTATGCATATAACCACTACTATTCTAATCTAAAATTCAAAAAAAGAAAAGGCCATAGATAATGGCTAAGTTACCCATGGCCTTATATAAACCTTATAATTGGTTTTTTATATTAGTAAATTTATTTTTAGCGTTATTTACATCTTGAGTTTGGGCGTCCTTTGTCTGATACCAACCGTTTCTTTTCATCGTATCAAATATGGTATACTGCAGCTGCTGGGTATCCAGCAGGTTATCTGTAAGAGTTTTTCTTAGGTTTTGGCAGGAAGCTTCAGTTATTCCCGTGTTGTAGGCAGAAGTTATTTGTTTTTCCATAGTAAGAAGATCATTCATAATATCTTGATCAGTGAGTTGTACATTATTGTTCATAAACCTCTCCTCCTATTTGTGAGAATTTAAATAGTTCAACAACTGGTCAAAATGGGCTTTGTGTTTTGCAGCAGCATCGTTGCATATGGTTGTAAGCTCTTGATTAGTACATTGCTGTGCTGCTTGACGATATTTTTTTACAGCCAAAGCTTCGTAATTAAGCTGGTCTTCAAGTATTGTAAGATTTTTGGCTTCTATTTGCGGATTGTTATTCATAAGAATACCTCCATTCTTTTTGTTTGAACATAACTAATAGTTATTTTGTATTCATCTACATAAAATATGAGAGGTAATAATATCAAAGGCAATTAAAAGCGTGTTCAATGAAGCTTGAACATGCACATAGGCCTTTCTCCGACATATACTGATATAAGTAAAATGTGGGAGGTGCGATTGTGAATAAAATGTTTATGTGCCCATTGATGAATAATATGAATATGGGCTTAGGTCATGGCATGTATCCTCAAATGTATAGCGATATCTATATGGATGGATGTATGCCAGAAGATGTAGAAAGTATTTTTGCTGAAGATGACAGAGATGATGAGTACTTTGATGGTATGCATCCTGACAGCTGCAAAAAGATTATGCCCTATATCGACAGAGAGTTGGATAGGATGGAAACGGAGGAGAGTCCGCTGTATGATGATTATCCTGAAAGAGAGATGATGGATCGTCTGGGAGACAAAATATATGATAAAGTAGTAGCTGATATGCCAGATATGGAAGAACAATGGGAAGGAAGACAATTCGGCCGCAGAAGATTCCTGAGAGACCTGATTGGAGTATTGCTCCTTTCAAATCTGGCAAGAAGAAGGAGAAGAAGAAGGAGAAGACGTTTCGATAATTTTAATAATTATTGGTATAATTATTAATCGAAATTTTGCTTGGTGTTAAATAGGACGGCCAGTATCAAGGTCAACCTTCACCATATCATCCTTTAAGTGCTCAATAAGCACATTTCCGTTAGTCCAGTTGTTTATATCATCTATTAGAGTATCCTTGGATTCAGGAGGTATGAGGAAGGTTATTTGTACCGTATCTGTATAACTGGTATCTAAGATAATATATTCTTTTTTCATAGCCTCATGTTGAATTTTACCTAGATAACTATAATCAATTTTTATCACAAAGAATGAGAATGCTTTGACTTCAATTGCTCCTGCTGCAGAAACAGCAAGCTTCGCCCCTTCAGCATAAGCTCTTATAAGGCCTCCCGCACCCAGAAGTATACCGCCGAAATAACGGGTTACTACAACTATAGTATTGGTGAGGCCTTCCTTTCGCAGAATTTCCAAAATTGGTACTCCTGCTGTTCCAGAAGGTTCTCCATCATCGCTGGACCTTTGTATTTCAGCATTTTCACCTAAAATGTATGCATAGCAGTTATGGGTGGCATCATAATGCTTCTTTCTAATAGTATTTAGGAATTCAATTGCTTCTTCTTCTGTAGTTACAGGCATAGCATAAGAAATGAAGCGAGATTTGCGCTCCACAAAAGAGGCTTCACCATATTGTTTTAACATTTTATATGACATATCCATAATGCACCTTCAACAAATGTTTTTAAGAGTATTATACATTAAAGCAGCTAATTTCACCAGCTTCAAAATATTACATAACATTTTACAGTTTATAACCTTTCGTAATGAAAATAATAATTTTATAATACCTTTAATGGAGGACAACATGAATACTAGAATTTGGTGTGAGTTTGCAAAGCCTTTAGAGGTTTGCAACACTAATGTATTAGAAGTTTTTAAAGAGCATAATATATCTTTGAATTATAGATTGGGCTATGGTGAGGATAGTTCGGATTTCTATAAGATGCTGGAAACCTATAATAGAAATGGGATTCCTGTGTCCATTTGGGCTACTCTATCAGATGATATGGGATATTGGATAAATGAGCGAAATGCCATGAACTTTTTTGACTATATTAAGAGGCTTCTAAGTGAGATTGAGAAAAGGGGTTTGAGTATCAAAGGTTTTTGCATAGATATGGAGTCACCTCTTGAGGATATAAGGCGCATTGCTTCACCACGGCACAAGCTGGAGCCTATCATTGCCTATGCTAAAATGCTGACTTCAAATCTCAATAAAAGCAGATTCAGAAATTCGTTGAATGTACTGAAGGAGGCTGCTTCATATATAAAGGAGAAGGGTTTGGAAGGATATGCTACATGTATCCATCATAGTTACTATGATCTCAGATTTGGCAGTGAGATTATGCAAAATGCATTGGAGATACCTGTATTTCAAGTGCCTTGGGATAAGTACAATTTAATGTATTATGCCACTATGATAAGGGCTGAATTGGGGAAATATAAGAAAGTCGATGTGGATTATCTCATATATCATCAGGTTTCCTATCTTAAAGAGGTATTAAAGGATAAACTGGCTGTATCTGTAGGTCTTACCAATATTGGAAAGCTAGGAAATGAGCCTTATTATGAGTCTATGGATGAGTTTGAAAAGGATATAGGTATTTTAAAGGAATGTGGTGTGGATGATTTTTCACTTTTTAGTCTGGATGGCATAATGAATGACAGGGTCAGATTGGAGGATTTCCTTATAAGAATGAAAAGGGCAAAGCCCCATAAGCCGGAGCCCTGTCGTCGAGTTCACCGCAACGAAGCTCTGCTAGGCTATATGATGAATCTGGGTAAGATTTACTATCAGCTCCGAAGATGAGGAACACGGATCTACACGGCACTAACTACGGATTAACACTGTGGGTTATTTTTTGAAACCACTAAAAACACGAAAGGGCACTAAAAGACACTAAAGAGAACTACTTAGTTGCTATAGCGAAATAGAATAAGCATATGTGCAGCATATAGTGTGGATATTAGATATGTGCTTTAGATATAAGAGTTCGCTTTGATATTTCTATAGCTTGATCTCACAAAAAGCCTAACGGCACCCAAAGGACCTCCATGTCCTGGATGCCTAGGCTGGCCTCCGTGCCATCCTTACGGCTTTTTTAGTTCGATCTTCGCTAAGAACTATAACAAAGCTCACAAAATATCCTCAGCACATATCTGATATCCACATACAGTAGCGTTCTTCTATACTATAGACCTCACTGTATCTAAGAAAGCTACAGTGCCTAAAGAATAAGCATATGTGCAAGTGAACATATTTATTGATTTTGCCAGTAACTCTTAGCGAAGTATCCTTAGAAAAATCGTATGGGCAGCACGAATGGTGCCCAAGCCTTCCAGGGCAGGAGGCCCTTTGGGAGGCGTTAGATTGTGAACTGCACATATGCTTATTCTAGTTCGTCATACTATCGAAGCAGTAATATTAAATACCCCTTAGATTGACTTATGCCGTTATAATAACTGTATGTTAATGCTTTAGTGTATTTTAGTGGAATTTTAGTGTCTTTTCGTGTTCTCAAAAAAAGTATCCCTCCGTGTTAATCCGTGGATTTTGCCGTGTAAATCCGTGTTCTACTACTTTCGCTTCTTACCTGTGGTGAAGAAAGATATCAGAGTCCATAGGAAGGATATAATAACCACAATGACCCATTCAATCCATCCCAGTGCTACAGTGCTAAAGATAGGCTGGAAGAATGGCACATATATAACCATCAACAAAAGCCCTAAAGAACACAAAACTGCGAGAATCAGCCATATATTTGTGAGAGGATTGATTCTCAAAATGGATCTATGTTCCGAGCGGCATTCAAATACGAAAAATAGCTGAGACAATACCAAGGATGCAAAGGCACAGGTCCTGGCTCTTTTTATATCATTATATGTGAGATAAAGCATGAGGGCAAAGACGGATAATGTGCCCAATCCAATGGCTATTCCCCTCATCAATATCTTAAAGCCTAAGCCTTGAGAAAAAATGCTTTCTTTTTTTCCTCTTGGCTTTCTGAGCATTATATCCTTGTCAGGAGGATCTATGCCCAGAGCCATAGCAGGAAGCCCATCAGTCACCAGATTTACCCACAATATCTGTATGGGAATAAGGGGTGTGGGTAAATAAAAAAGTGAAGCCAGAAACATGGTGAGCACCTCTCCAATATTGCAGGAGAGAAGGTATCGAATAAATTTTCTAATATTATCATAGATGATTCTTCCTTCCTCTACTGCTGCCACAATGGTGGAAAAATTATCATCCATCAATACCATGGATGAAGCTTCCTTTGTTACATCCGTGCCTGTAATACCCATGGCTATGCCTATATCCGCATCCTTAATAGCCGGGGCATCATTTACTCCATCTCCTGTCATGGCTACAGTATGACCTAAGGACTTTAGTGCCTTGACTATTCTCAGCTTATGCTTGGGAGATACTCTAGCATATACGGTGGTGATGGCTGAAGCCTTTTCCAGCTGCCTATCGCTAAGCTTATCCAATTCACTGCCTGTGAGTATCTGATTCTCTGAAGTGAGTATTCCCAATTCCTTACCTATAGCCGCTGCAGTCAATCTGTGATCTCCTGTTATCATCACAGGTCTTATACCGGACATTATGCAGGTTTCCACAGCTTTGGCTACCTCCGTCCTAGGTGGGTCAATCATTCCTACCATGCCGATAAATGTAAGGTTCTTCTCAATAGAACTATTATCAAGAATACCATCATATTTTTTATAAGCTGTTCCCAGGACTCTAAGAGCTGATGAAGCCATCTTTTCGTTTGCCGCCAGAATGGCTCTCCTATCCATTGAGGTCATATTTCTTTCTCCTCTGGGACTATAGTATTTTGTACATAAATCCAAAATAACATCTACAGCCCCCTTGACAAATACAAAAGACTCGCCGTTTTTTTTCCTTGCTATTACCGTCATTCTCTTCCTGTTAGAGTCAAAGGGAATTTCATGAATCCTTTTATACTCCCTATTGAGATTGGATTTTTTGATTCCGGCAGTCCATGCAGCCTTCAGTATAGCAAGCTCTGTAGGGTCTCCGCTGACTTCCGGTTCAGACATCATCTTCTCTTCATAATAGGCATCGCTGCATACTGATGAAGCAGTGAATAGAAGTTTCAAAGCCTCTGTGGAAGAAAACTTATACTTTTGAGGTTCTATGAATTTGTCATCTACATAAACCTTCTTTACAGTCATTTTATTTTGAGTCAAGGTTCCCGTTTTGTCGGAGCATATTACAGTGGTGCTGCCAAGGGTTTCTACTGCTGGCAGCTTTCTCACCAAAGCATTTCTTTTATACATTCTCTGAACCCCAATGGCTAAAGCTACAGTTACAATTGCAGGCAGTCCTTCAGGTATGGCTGCCACAGCAAGGCTTATACCTGTCAGAAGCATGTTATAAGGATCCTCTCCTCTTAGTATTCCTGTTATCGTAACCACTGCGCAGATGATGAGGCATATGGCAACTATATATCTGCCTAGCTGGGCTAATCGTTTTTGAAGGGGTGTGAATTCATCAGGGATTTCCTGAAGCATGCTGGCTATTTTACCCATTTCACTATTCATGCCTGTAGAATATGTAATTATCTTGGCTTTCCCTGAGGTAGCCATTGTTCCCATATAGACCCAATCGGAGTTTTTGGGAGATTTTTCAACGGGTACTGATTCCCCTGTGAGAAGGGATTCATCCACCATGAGACCTATGCTTTCAAGTACTATTCCATCGGAAGGAATTCTATCGCCGGCTTCAATTATTACTAAATCCCCAGGTACCACATATTTGGCATTTATGTGAGACACTTTTCCGTCTCTGACAACTTTGGCTCCCGGAGCAGAAAGCTCCATTAAAGCTTCGATAGATCTTTCAGCTTTATATTCTTGTATAAAGCCAAGTATTGAATTTAGAACTATTATTGCCAGTATGGTTATGGAATCAGCTTTTTCACCAAAAAACCAGGATATTAGACAAGCTCCTATAAGCACCAGAGTCATAAGGTTTTTAAATTGTTCAATAAAAATTGCTGCAGGACTTTTTTTATTTTTCTTTGTAAGTTCATTGAATCCGTATTTTTTAAGCTTTTCCAAGGCTTCTTTTTCTGTAAGTCCTCTGGTCAAAATGCCTCTTCCTGTGTTTATATTTATGTTTTGCATATTAGTCCCCTCTTTTCCCTGTGCTTTTCCTTTTAATATTATTCTTTAGATAAGGCTAATATGTTAGGATTTTGAAACAGTTAATATATGGTTATATTTGGTAATTAAAAAATATAAGAGAATTGGGCATAATACTCTCAAAAGCTATGGGGGTGATATGATGAAATTAAAGAAAAGAAAATTCATAATGCCCATTGTACTATTGGTGATAATATGTTTGGCTTTTTTCGGCACATCTTTCGCACTTGGTAAAGATCATCTGGGACAATTATTCACAATTATTAAAAAGTCGCCAATATATAATAGAAATATGAATAATAAGGATATGGGGAAAAAGCCGGATGATGGGAAGATGGCGGAAAAGTCAGCGGATGAACCAATTAAGGAAACCATAGAAAACATATCAAAGAAATTTATTACCAACTGCTTTGCTAGAAATGAGAGCAATGTGAATTCTTTGCTTTCAAAGGATACAGACTATATTAAATCCCCTGACGGTTCATCCTTCATAAGATATACAGGTGATGGCCTTTTGGTAGAAGGGTATATGGATACGGATAAAAACCTGGCGGATTACAGGCAGAGATGGTGCTATATAGAAGGAGATAAGGCTCTGGCAGGAGTTGAAATAACCCTTAAAGGTCATGAAGTACCTGTAATATGGTATTTGTATTATAAAAAAGAAAATGGCCAATGGAAGATTTATATGCTGGAAAATGATTATAATCCTGCAAAACCTGCACTATAAAGAGGCTAATATATATTCAACTCAGCAGAATGGATGTTATAAAATGCAATTGCTATGACAATTGCATTTTTGTTTTTACACATTTAAAAGTAATCTTATAAAAAGCAGTGCTCTTCAGTGTTTTTGTGGTTCCTATATTTTATTGTCCAAAAATGTTATACAATAGTATTAATATCGGATATGTAACTTTTTAATTGATGTTTCGTCTAAATTAGAGATTCAAGGGACTTAATATTTGGGGGTATGATAATGAAGAAGTGGATTGCTGTGATGCTTACAAGCCTATTGCTTATATGCAGCATGCTGCCCGTTTTTGGAGATGGGGCAGATATAAAGATAAGCACCGAGATAGGTTTTGATAAGGTCTACAGATCAGATTTTGTAACACCTGTCACCATTACTGTAGAAAATAACATGAAAGATATAAATGGAGAAATACAAATAGAGATTCCAAGCAGCATGGGTCCTATGGGTGTTGATATGGTGGATGTTTATGCAATATCCATAAACCATCCGAAAAATACCACAAAAAAATATGCAATGAATATTCCAATACCTTCCTCTTTATTAAATACTAAAATCAGGATTATAGAAGGCAAGAATACTGTTACAGAACAATACATGAGGATTGATAGAGGTATTGCAGAAAATGTGATGCTAGCAGGGATTATGAGCGATAACACCTCCAATCTGAATTATCTCAATGGATTTACATTCAAAAACCTTCAGGGAAGTGTTGGCATGAAGATTGCCAACCTCAATGAAGAAAACTTTTCTACAGATTTGGATGTTATGAGCAGCTTTAATATTATATTTATGAATGATTATGATTCCACCAAGATCAGTGATGAACAATATAAAACACTAAAAAGATGGGTTGAACAGGGTGGCTTTCTCATAATAGGTACCGGACCTAATGGTTCAAAGACCCTTTCTGCTTTTAAGGATGATTTCATAACCGGTGAAAGAGGGGATTTGATTAATATATCCGGAAAGACAATGGGGGAAATGGCAGGAGGGAATTTTGAGAAGACTTTAGATGTAATGGATATCAAACTGGCACAAGGTGAGACAGTCCTTGCACAAGATGGAGTAGGTTTAGCCCAATATGTAAATAAGGGTAAGGGAAGGGTGCTGCTACTGTCTTTTGATATGGGTTTGGAGCCTTTAACATCCTGGAGCTTGAACCGAAACTTTATGGAAGCATTGGTTCAGAGGGCTGCTCCTGCTGTATATGCAGGACAATATTTTGAAAAATATATGGCCGTAGCCAGAAATAATTATTACTTAATGGATAGGGCATTAATGACCATACCTGAGTTGTCATTACCCAGCTATAAGATGATTATAATAATATTTGCCATATATATTTTGCTTGCTGCCCCTGTAACCTATATCATATTGAAAAAAAGAGACAGAAGAGAGCTTATGTGGGCTGTGGTGCCCCTATTATCCATGGTTTTTATGGCTGTCATATATTTTATGGGTTTTGGAACCAGACTTACAGGACCCATATTAAACAAAGTATCCATCATTTATGGCGATGAAACCGGAAGTCTCGTATCTAAATCCTTTGGGGGAGTATTTACCCCAAACAAGACAGACCTGATAGTGGAAGGGGTGGAAGGGACAAAGGTAAAGCCCCTCATATATAGAAACTACCATTATGGTTCTTCTCCAACCTGGAATGAGGGGAGAAAGATAGAAACCAAGATAATGGTTTCGCCAAAATCTGTCATAGAGTTCAATGATGTAGGAGTATGGACAATGAAAACCCTTTCTCTGGATAATAATGAGGAGATAAAAGGTGCCATAATTAGTGAAATAAACTATGTGGATTCTGATTTCAGAGGCTTTATTGAAAACTCTACAGATTTTGATTTGGAGGATTGCTATATAATAACCTCCAATGAATACATGTCTATAGGTGATATAAAAAGTGGTGAGAGAAAAGAGATTGCAGGAGAAACAAAAAAATACTATGGAAATAGATATGATTTATTGAATAATCTCTATGATATAGACCGGTTAAGAAATGAAGGGTTGGAACTGTCAGAGGAAGAAAGTGTCGAACTAAGAAAGCAATATCAAAAAAGATATATTTTAGAATATTTCTTGGATTATAATACTTCATCACAAATAGAAGGAGTCAAGCTCATAGGGTGGAGTCCAAACTCCGTAGGAGGAAATGTAAAAGTAAACGGTAAAGCTGTGGATAGTTATGAAAAATCCTTATTGATAGCGGATTTGAAGCTCATTATCCAATCAGGAGAAGAAGTAGAACTGCCTTGGGGATATATAAAACCGATCATAAAGCAAAATTTAACAAGAGGTAGTTATGAACCTTATGATAATATGATTTATGGTGCAGGCACTATAGAAGTTGCTTATAGCATAAGGGAAAACATTATTCCCTCCAGGATTGGTCTCAGTCATGACAGAATAGAGCCCAATGTAAAACAGTATATTTGGAATGTGGAGAAGAATCAGTGGGAGAGTGGTGACTTTACCAGCCACGTTATACAAGGCGATGATATAGCAGAATACTTGGACAAAAATAATACTTTGCTTTTGAAATATGAATTGAATGATAACAGCTTTAGACTTCCCCAGATAACAGTGAAAGGTAGGGTGAAGTAATGCTAAAGATAAAAGGACTTGTTAAAAAGTATGGTAGATTTACAGCTGTAAACGATTTAAACTTAAATGTTCCCAAGGGAGAGATATATGGTTTTGTAGGCCCTAACGGGGCTGGCAAGACAACCACTATGAAGATTATCTGCGGTCTTATGGCAGCAGATAGGGGAGAAATATATGTAAACGATATAGATGTTATTAAAAACGTGAGAAAAGCTAAAGAAGTAATTGGATATATGCCAGACTTTTTCGGCGTATATGATAATTTAAAGGTAACAGAGTATCTGGATTTTTATGCTTCTATATATAAAATAAATGCCAAGGATAGAAAAAAGATATGCGATGATCTTCTTGAATTGGTTGATCTCCAGGATAAGAGAGATGCCTATGTAGATAGCTTATCCAGAGGCATGAAGCAAAGACTATGCCTGGCAAGAAGTCTGGTCCATAACCCGGAACTTCTGGTACTGGATGAGCCGGCATCAGGTATGGATCCAAGGGCAAGAGTTGAGATGAAGGAAATACTCAGGACCCTAAAGGACCTGGGGAAAACTATAATAATAAGCTCCCACATATTGCCTGAACTGTCTGAGCTTTGTACCTCCATAGGAATAATAGACAGAGGCAAAATTGTCATAAGCGGTACAGTTGATGAGATAATGCAGCAGGTATACAGCAAGAGGTTTATTAAGATAAAGCTTAGAGGAAAGATTGCAGAAGGGATTAAAGTATTGCAGGAAAAACCTTTTGCCACAAGCATCAGAGAAGGAGAGGACTTCATAGAGGCAGGTTTTGAGGGAAACGAGGAAGAAATGGCTATGCTTCTCAAGGAATTGGTCATGAGAGATATTCCTGTAATAAGCTTTGGGCAGATGGATGGAAATCTTGAGGATGTGTTCATGAAGGTAACGAAGGGAGATGAGGCGTAATGAGGATAAACCCTGTATTGCAAAAGGAACTGAAGATACGAATGAGAGGCTGGAGGGCCGCAGGAATGATAGGAGTTTATCTCATTTTCATGGCTCTCACTGCTTCCTTTGCCATGATAATGTCTATGGAGGGATATTACAGATCTACTATAGATCCGGAACTTGCCATAGGAAGCTATACAGGATTGGCTGTTATGCAGTTCGTATTGATTTCCTTTATATCGCCAGCCCTCACCACAGGAGCCATATCCGGGGAAAGGGAGAAGCAAACCCTGGATTTGCTGCTATGCACCCGGATGACACCTTTGTCTATAGTAATAGGTAAACTATTTGCCTCCATCAGCCAGATAGTATTGCTGATAATAGCCTCCCTTCCGATATTTTCTATTGTGTTTATGTTTGGAGGCATATCCGTAATAGAACTTTTGGAGCTGTTCGGCTTCTTCATAATAATAGCAATAACCTTTGGAAGCATAGGGATATTCTATTCTTCTTACTTCAAAAGGACTACGGCTGCCAATGTACTGGCCTATGGAACCATAGCCTTTCTATGCTTTGGAACCATATTCCTTACGGTATTGTATCTTGGTATAACCCATGATTATGATTTTAAAGGGGTATTTCCCCTTTTATACGCCAATCCCATTGTAGGGTTTGCCTCTATACTATGGGAACAGTTTAGAGGAGGGAATATGAACTTCTTTCCTGGTTTAATAATTGGAAACACAACTGCAGCAGGCTATATAAGCCCCTGGATTATCAATTTGCTTTTTAATATAGCTTTATCCATAGTTTTGATGATACTATCGGCTAATAAAATCAATCCCCTCAAAAAGGGACACCGGGGACGGTTCTTTTTGTCCCGTAGAGGAAAAAAATAAATTAGGATGTGCACTCTATGAAAGAGACTAATAGAGATATATTGAGATATGTGAGAAAGGCCAGAGATAGGATCCATATTGCTTTAATGTTGGAGTATACTGCAAAAGCATCTATTGGAGCCATGGGTCTATATCTGGCATTGGTCCTTTTGGCCCGCTTTGTGCCTATATACGATGCCTATGGCAAAGGGGCTTTAATTGCATGTACAGTAATACTGTCAGGTTTTATCCTATCGCTATTCAAAACGCCTAAGGATGAAACTGCAGCGAAGATATTGGATTCAAAGGGACTGAAGGAGAGGACATTGACTGCTCTGGAGCTTTTGGAAGAGGACAATGCAATAGCTATTCTCCAAAGACAGGATGCATTGGAGCATCTTAAGTCGTTGAATATAAAAAAAGAAATCAAGATTAAATTTCCTGGTAGGTTTGTGATGATTACTGGACTCTTGGCCATATCTATAGTCATATCAGGCTTTATCCCCAATCCAATGGAAGATAAGGCAATTGAAATTTTCAATGTAAAAAAGGAAATATCAAGGCAGCAGAAGGAAGTAGAAGAGATTATAAAAAGAGTTGAGAGCAATAATAAGCTGACCCGTGAACAAAAGGAAGAAGCGAAGGCTGCGCTGGAGGAATTGAAGAAGGAGCTTAGCAAAGCCCAAGATGTGAAGGAAGGGTCAAAAGCTCTTGAGAGAACAGAAAACAAGATAGAAATGCTTAAACAGAAGTATATAGACAAGGAACTGGACAAAATCATTCAGGAATTTTCCAAGAATGAAGTCACCAAGGATCTGGCAGAGACCTTGAAAAGGGGAGATACCAATAGGCTGAAGTACGATTTCCAGAGAACTGCTGATGAGTTGAAAAATATCAGTCAGGAAGAGTTAAAGGAACTGTCTCAGAATCTATCTCAACTTGCCAAAACCTTGGAGCAGAATCCAGAACTGGCAGGAGCCTTTTATGAATTGGCTAAAAAGATGGCATCAGGAGAGCTGGGAGATTTGCAAAATGAGATAAGCTCATTGAATGAGGAAATAAACAAATTGATGGAGAACCAGGATTTCAGCAGAGCTATGGAAGAAGTGATGGAATCTCTAAGGAATGCAGCAGTACAATCTCAGAGCCAACAAGGTCAGAATCAACAAGGCCAAGGTCAGGGACAAAATCAAGGTCAGGGCAGCGGACAAGGCCAAAGCCAAGGACAAGGTAGTGGTCAGCCTGGCGGAGGTGCAGGAGAGGGTACTGGTCAGGACAGCAAAACCCAAAACCCTCAGGGGACAGGTTCTGGTCTAGGCAATAAAAAACCTTCTGAGAAGGATGTAAGAGAATATGAGAAGATATTCACACCCAGCTTGCCGGGAGGAGAGGGAGAGAAATCTCAGCTCCAAGGCCACAAGAACAATGAAGGTGAAACAAAGGAATATATAGTGGATAATGGAGTAGGAATAAAGGGCGAGATGAAACCCTATAATCAGGTAATAGGGGAATACAGGGAGAAGGCCTTTCAAAACATTGAGGGAAGGCAAATACCTCAGAGCCTGGAGGATATGGTGAAGGATTATTTCACCTCCTTAGAGTAAGAAGCATTGGGGACGGTTCTTTTTGCTTCTAGCAATAAGAACATTGTAGGGACAGGGCTTGCCCTTGTTCGAAAAACCTGGAATAAAAAGATATAGAGGAGAGTTCATATGAGTATTGAGGAAAAGGATATTAGAGAAGCCTGGGAAACGGTAAAGAGTATAGAAGAAGAGGTAGGAAAAGCTATAATAGGACAAAAAGATGTGGTAAGGCAGGTCATAATAGGGCTTTTATCGGGAGGTCATATTCTTTTAGAAGGGGCTCCTGGTCTTGGGAAGACCCAATTGGTAAAAACCCTATCAAGGGTACTTGATTTGAGCTTTTCCAGGATACAGTTCACCCCGGATCTTATGCCTGCTGATGTAATAGGTACCAATATCATGGTGAAGGATGAAGAAGGTCGCAATAAGTTTGAGTTTCACAAGGGACCTGTTTTTGCTCATCTGGTGCTGGCAGATGAAATCAACAGGGCAACCCCAAAGACACAGTCAGCCCTTTTGGAGGCTATGCAGGAGGCTACGGTGACAGCCTTCAAGACCAGCTACCAGCTTCCCAGACCATTTATGGTAATGGCTACCCAAAACCCTATAGAGATGGAGGGCACATACCCTTTGCCTGAAGCCCAGTTGGACAGGTTTTTGTTCAAGATAGATGTAAAGTTTCCAAATCTGTCAGAGCTTAAGGATATTGTGGCTCTCACCACATCCAGCGTGGAAGCTGATGTGCAAAAAGTTGCTGATGGAGAGAAAATACTGGCCATAAGGGAAATAGCAAAAGATATTCCTATAGCCCAGCCTGTGCTATCCTACGCTTTAAAAGCAGTAATGCATACCCATCCAGAAAATACTGACTCTCCTGATATTGCAAAGAAATATATAAGATTTGGTGCAAGCCCCAGAGCTGCCCAGTCCATTGTAAATTCCGCAAGGGTGAGGGCTTTGCTGGAAGGAAGATATAATGTGTCCTTCGATGATATAAAGTATGTGGCCTATCCCTCACTGAGGCACAGGATATTTATGAATTATGAAGGCATAGCTGAGGGTATGGATGTAGATGATTTGATAAGGGAAATTCTTAATATATCAGAGGAGCAAGTTTAGTTATGGGAAATAGCATATTTGAGCCGGAATTTCTAAAAAGACTGGAAAGACTGGCCCTTAACATGGAAAAGCTAACAGCTGCCGGAAGCGGTGGATTGCGAAAATCCAGAGCCAAAGGAAACTCTGTAGAGTTTTCTGACTTCAGGGAGTATGCCTATGGTGATGATTTAAGGCGAGTAGACTGGAATGCCTATGGCAGATTTGAAAAGCTGTATGTTAAGCTTTTTATGGAAGAAAGGGAGGCCATGGTGAATATTTTTCTGGATTGCAGCAAATCCATTGATTTTGGTACTCCCAAAAAGTCGGTGTTAGGTATCCAATTGGCAGCAGCTATAGGATTTCTGGCATTAAACAATATGGACAGGCTATGCATAAATTTGCTTAAAAAGGATACTATGGTCAGTTCCAATGTGTTGGGAGGAAGAGGCCAGTTTGACATATGTGCAGCTTTTTTGGATAATATCCAGTTTGAAGGAACAACAAATATGGATAAAGCAATAAAGCTGAAAAAATTCGGAGGAAGAGGCTTATCCTTAGTCATTTCTGATTTTTTCACCCAGGGACCTTTAGAAGATTTCATGAAATATCTGCTATATTACAGGCAGGATATTGTACTTTTGCATGTTTTATCTCCCGATGAGCTGAATCCTCAGCTCCAAGGTCAGTTAAGGCTTAAAGACAGCGAGACGGGAGAAATGGTGGATGTGGATTTGACTCCTTCCATTTATGATAAATACCAGCAAACATTGAACAATTTCAAATCCAGCCTTAAGGAAATGGCGAAAAAATATGGAGGGGCTTATGTGACCATAAGTTCCAATGACAGCTTGGAGAAGATATTGTTTGAAGACATGATTACAACTCAAATTATAAAATAGGAGTGTTTCCTATGGGATTTAACAACCTTTACGCTTTGGGATTACTGCCTCTTCTGGGCCTTATAATTCTCATGTATATGCTTAAACAACAGCATGAGGAGATGGAAATATCCAGCCTTTATCTTTGGAAAAAGGTGTTAGCCCAATCAGAGGTGAAAAAACCATGGCAAAAGCTAAAAAACAATATATTAATGCTTATGCAGCTTATGGCTGCCTTTCTCATAATAATGGCTTTGTCAAATCCTTTTCTTACGAGAGGCAAGGCTTTAGGCGGCAATATAGTAATTGTGATTGACAGAAGCGGCAGCATGAATGCTTACCATGAAGGAAGTACAAGGCTGGACATAGCTAAGTCTATGGCCAAAAAGGCTATAGGTGAATCGGATAATACATCAGTTTTTACTCTGATTTCTATAGATAAAACTGCCAATGTGGAATTCAGCGGTGTAACAGACAAATATCAAGCTATAAGAGCTGTAGAAGGTCTAGAAAAGACCAATATGTCCGGGAGCGTAAAAGAGCATCTCTCTCTGATTAAAGCTGTATATAGGCAATTTGAATCAGCCAATGTGCTTATATACACAGATGAGGAAGTGGCGTTGGAGGACATGAGTGGAGAAGTCATAGCCCTTGGAGGTTATGGTTCCAATGTGGGAATAGGTCATATATCTTATAGCCAGGACAGTGAAGGATACACTGCCTTGGTTAGAGTAGAAAACACCAGCCAGGAGCCTGAGAAGAGGGAATTAGCCCTCTATGGAGAGGATAAGCTTTTGGAGCTCATGGATGTGGAATTGGCTCCAGGTGAATCTTCAAGCATTTTATTTGAAAACATAGATAGAGGATATAAATATCTCTGGGCGGAGCTTACAGAAGAGGATGCTTTGCAGGAGGACAACAGAGCCTTTTTAGTGCCGGAGAGCACAGAGCCTAAATCGGTGCTGCTTTTTTCAGAGAAGAATATTTTTCTTGAGAAGGCATTGAGTTCTATCGAAGGTCTGGAAGTATACAAGACTGATGATGTAGATATCACAGCTGAGGGTTATGACCTTTATATATTTGATGGGATTACACCGACTAAGCTGCCGGATGATGGTTCTTTGTTTTTCATAAATCCAGATGAAGACAATCCTTATTTTAAACCAGGAGAAACCATAGAAGGCGGCAGGGCTGATGTGATAAGCCATGATTTAAGCAAAAATATAGATGGTTTTAGCTTTTATATAGGCAAAATGAGGACATTGGAAAAGCCTTATTGGGCTGATGCCCTGATACAGGTAGGGAAAAACACAGTTGCAGGGGCAGGGATTTATGGAGGAAAGAAAATAGCCTATACGGCTTTTGATATACATGACAGTGATTTTCCATTGGATGCTTCTTTTCCCATATTCATGTATAATATGGCCGCATATCTCACTGATATGGAGGAACAGGGAAAGAGCTATTATTTCAGTGGAGAGACAATTCCTTTGAATTTTGTAAGCCATATTCAAGAAGCAGTGATGGAGAATCCTGATGGTAATGAAACAAGTATAAGTGAAGAACTTCTTGACTATGGGTATGATAATACCAATTCAATAGGGATTTACAAGCTATCATATAAGAAGGATGAAAATGCAGGAGAAAGAGTGTTTGCAGTGAACTTCCCGCGGGAAGAAGGAATCAATGCATTTCAAGGCCAGTGGGAAGGTGAAAGGGAAGCAGGGGATGGCAGAGGGTATTCAATTATGGGGACGAACCTTCAAGTTCCCATAATAATATTTGTGGTCCTTTTGCTTGCCGCAGAATGGATGGTGTATATTCGTGGGAATTGATATTGGAAAACCTTTATATTTACTTCTCCTATTGGCTGTGGTTGCCATGCTGTTTCTCACTTCAAAGAAGTTGGGAAGCAGAGCTAGAGGCAAGAAGGCAGTTATTCTGGCTGCCAGATTTTTCACTTGTCTCTTTCTCATACTTGCACTATCAAGCCTGGGAATAGTCTGGACTGTAGAAGATACATCCACCATATTTTTGTTGGATGCTTCCGACAGTATGGCAGAATATAAAAATGATATAGAAAGCTTCGTGAAGGAAGCTTTAGAATCAATGAAGGATAAAGATGAGGCAGCAATAATTTCCTTCGGAGAAGAGCCTGTGATGGAAAACTTCCTTTCACAACAGCCTGCATTTGAGAACATAAGCCAGATACAAGGAAGTAAATATACAAACATCGAAAAGGCCTTAAATGCTGCAGTATCAGTGCTCCCCGAAGGCAGCCGAAAAAGGATAGTCCTTGTAACCGACGGGGAGGAAAATGAAGGCAACAGCAGCAATATAGCAGGAGTTCTCAAAGATAAATCAGTAGATTTCAAGGTTTTGAAGATTCAAAGAGAAAAAGGTAATGAGGTGGCTGCAGTAAAACTCACGGCACCTCAAACCTTAAATATGGGAGAGGAATTTAATATAGGAGTTAACATAAAGAGCAATGTCAATACCTCAGCCAAACTTACTCTGTTTGATGGCAGTCAGAAGGCGGCGGAGGAAAATATAGATCTGACTAAAGGAGAGAATAGGTTTCTTTTTAAAGACATTGCCGACACAAGAGGCTTTAAGACCTACAGAGCAGTGGTGGAGGCTAATTTGGACACAGAGATGAGAAATAATGAGGCTTCATCTTTTGTAAATGTGCTGGATAAGCCTATGATACTGGTCATTGAGGATAAAGCGGGAGAGGCTGACGAGATAGCTAAAATTCTGGAAGGAGCAAAGACTGACTATAAAAGACTTAGTGCCCATTCTGCTCCTGCAGATTTGCAGTCGCTGGCTCAATACAAGACAATTATATTGGCAAATGTATCTGCGGAGAATCTTAGCGATGGATTTCTCAAAGCTTTGGAGCCTTATGTAAGAGATTTGGGAGGAGGATTAATCGCAACGGGAGGCGATGATTCTTTCGCATTGGGAGGATATTTCAAAACTTCTTTGGAAAAGGTCTTGCCGGTAAACATGGAGCTTAAGGGCAGGAAGGCAATTCCGGATATGTCTATTTTCGTTGTAATAGATAAATCTGGCAGCATGGCAAGTGAAAGCGGAGGGATAACCAAGCTGGATCTGGCGAAGGAAGCTGCTGCGAGAGTTCTTGATTCCCTTAGAGATAATGATAATATAGGTGTTCTTGCCTTTGATAGTGC
>NZ_JAWLCK010000034.1:0-24908 GCF_041687175.1 Lutispora sp. | reverse complement strand
CCTTGCTTATCTATTTCGCATTCAGTGGCACCTGCAAAGAAAAATCTTACAAAAGCTCTTGCATCCTTATTTGTCATAGGCAGAGACTTCAATTTATTCTCTATAATCTTCCACTCTTCTCCAGAATAAATAAATAGACAATTATCCAAACCTTTAGTCATAACAAAGGTCTGGCCTAGCTCGTCCCTGAATTTTGCAGGCATTATGAGCCTGTTTTTGCTATCTAGGCTATGCCTATACTCGCCTATGAACATACTAGCCACCACTTTACGATTTTTCTTTACTATTTTACTTCACTATCTACCACTTTACTCCACTTTGTACCACTATTAGTATTATTCTCTACATTATTTAAAAATCCTTCCAATAAATATGAAAAATTTATCAAAAAATAAAATGGTACATTAGAACTATTATCTAATGTACCATTTGCACCAATTACTCAATATGTGATATTATCAACTTTTTCTTCTCATTTTATAGTAGAGCAATAAACCAAACACTATTATTAATATGCTAATTAATTGGGCTACTCTCATACCCAAGAACATAAGGCTATCTGTCCTCAATCCTTCTATCCAAAATCTACCTGCTGAGTATATGATACCATATAGCAGGAAAACTTCTCCGTCAAACTTCTTATTCTTTCTGTACAGTATTAAAAATATAAATAATCCGAAATCCCACAATGATTCATATAAGAATGTGGGATGCACTTTTACACCATCAACAATTATACCCCACGGAAGATTGGTTGGACCGCCGTGAGCTTCTCCATTGATGAAGTTTCCCCATCTTCCGATGGCCTGGCCTAGTGCAATTGATGGTGCAACTATATCAGCTGTTTTCCAGAAAGGCATCTTCTTTATTCTGGTAAATAGGTATCCAGCCAAAACGCCTCCAATTATGCCTCCATGTATAGCTAGACCACCTTCTCTTGTATTCAGTATTTTTAATATATTTCCTTTATAATATTCCCATTGAAAGATCACATAATAAAGTCTTGCGCCTATCAATGCAGCAGGTATAGCCCATAAAGCCAAGTCAATTATATCATCCGGATTATAGCCCAGTCTTTTGGCTTCAAAATACGCTATAAATATTCCTAGGAGCATTCCTAATGATATGAGTATACCATACCATCTTACAGATATGCCAAAAATCTCAAATGCAACAGGATTCATTTGAACCCCTCCAATCCTTGAAAGTAAGTCTATTGCTATAAAAGTGCATTTATATCTAGCTGTTAATGATTATAAGTTTAAAGGCTTGTATATGTCAAGTTAATGAAAAATAAAAAAAGAACCCGCAGCATTTTTATGCTGCGGAATTATTTCATATATAAATATTAAGCTTCTTTGCTTATTATATCTTTTACCTTCATAAGACGAGTTATAGTGCTTCTCTCGTTTTCATCCAGTTTCATTCTTATAAACCTTATGGTTTCTTCCAAATCAGGTATAGTCCTGTATTCGAGAGCATTTACCCTTCTTCTTGTCTTTTCAATCTCATCTGCCATCAGTTGGCAAGCCTTTTCTACCTCAGCTAATTCCAACAGTTTTGACATAATACCATAGAGTTTAGCTATGGCATCATCCAGTTCAGATGAGGTCTGGGCAAAACCATAGGGATAAATACTGCCTTCGTCTCCTTCAAGCTTTCGGATAAAATTCATAACTGGTACATAGACGCTCATTACATTCTTTCTCTTAATATCTACAGTAATGCTTTCCTTTGGAAAGGCTACTGCTTCCTCCAGCATTTCAGGAGACATAACAGCGCTGGCTATCAAAAAGTCCTTGAAGGAATCTTGGAGCTCTCCTTCTACTTCCATTCTCAGGGACTTATTTTGTTTTATTAACTCGATGAATCTCCTCATAAGCTCGTCTTGTTTGTCTTTAAGGAGTTTATGACCTCTTTTGGCAGTAGCCAATCTTTTCTTAAGATTGGACATCTCCATACGAGTAGGATTCACATTCAGCTTAGCCATCTACTCAGCCCCTTTATCTTCTTGTGGCAGATATTTGTCAAGGTATTCATCTCTGATTCTCTTGAGTTCGGTTCTTGGAATTATCTTCAATAGTTCCCAACCTAAATCCAAGGTATCAATTATACTTCTATTGGTTTGATAACCTTGATTTACATATTGTTTATCAAACTCTTCAGCAAACTTGGCAAAAGCTCTATCAGCATCTGATAGCGCAGACTCTCCAAGTATCGTAGCCAACTCTCTTGCTTCTCGTCCTGAAGTATATGCTGCATATAGCTGATTCATAGTATCAGCATGATCTTCTCTTGTTTTTCCTTTACCAATACCCTTATCCTTAAGTCTTGATAGAGAAGGTACAACATTTATTGGTGGCTGCAATCCTCTCTTATACAATTCTCTAGATAGAATTATCTGCCCTTCGGTTATATATCCGGTCAGGTCAGGTATTGGGTGAGTAATATCATCTTCAGGCATTGTCAGTATAGGAATCTGAGTGATGGATCCTTTTCTTCCTCTGATTCTTCCTGCTCTTTCATATATGGTAGAAAGGTCTGTATATAGATATCCAGGATATCCTCTTCTGCCTGGAACTTCCTTTCTAGCTGCTGAAATTTCTCTCAGTGCTTCTGCATAATTGGTCATGTCAGTCAATATAACCAAAACATGCATATCTTTTTCGAAAGCCAAGTATTCAGCACATGTAAGAGCCATACGAGGTGTTGCAATTCTCTCTATGGCAGGGTCATCAGCCAAGTTCACGAATAGCACAGCCCTGTCTATAGCACCTGTTTTTGTGAAATCATCAATAAAGAACTCAGCTTCTTCGAAAGTAATACCCATTGCCGCAAACACAACGGCAAACTTCTCATCAGTACCTAATACGTTGGCCTGTCTTGCTATCTGAGCTGCAAGTTCATTATGGGGCAATCCTGAGCCTGAGAAAATAGGAAGTTTTTGACCTCTAACCAAAGTATTCAATCCATCAATACATGATATCCCTGTTTGTATAAACTCATCCGGATAATCCCTGGCTACAGGATTCATAGGTACACCATTTATGTCAATCTTTTTTTCCGGTATAATTTTGGGTCCATTATCCTTTGGGCGGCCCAAACCATCGAATACTCTGCCTATCATATCTGGTGAAACACCTAACTCCAATGGTTTACCTAAGAATCTTACACTTGTATTCTTCAGGTTTATACCGCTGGAACCTTCAAAAAGCTGCACCATAGCTTTGTCTTCATTGATTTCCAGAACCCTTCCACGCCTTTTTTCTCCGGTATGAAGCTCTATCTCAACCAATTCCTCATATTTTACGCCTTCAACACCTTCCACTACCATCAAGGGACCTACTACTTCTCTTACGGTTTTATATTCTTTAAGCATCAAGGATACCTCCTTTGCTTATTAGATTATCTATGCTAGCTACTAATTCTTCGTTGATTTTATCTATTTCATCTATGTTGTCCTCTGCAATATACTTAGCACGAGCTATCCTGTTTCTGACATCCATATTGAGAATGTCTTTTAGATAGACCCCTTGTTCCAATGCTCTCATGCCTTGATCATAGAAGTTTAATATCAATTTAAGCATCTTGTTTTGCTTATTCAATGAGCAAAAGGTATCAACATCGTGGAAAGCATTTTGCTGTAGGAAGTCCTCTCTTATGGACTTTGTAGCCTCAAGCTTTAACTGGTCTTCTTCAGAAAGAGAATCTCTGCCAACCAATCTTACTATCTCTAATAACCCTGTTTCATCCTGTAGAAGACTCATAGCCTTAGCTCTGTTGGCGGCAAAATCAGGATCGATATTTTCATTCATCCACTCATCAATTTTTGATTGATACAAAGAATATGAATTCAGCCAGTTTATAGCTGGGAAATGCCTCTTATAAGAAAGGGCATAATCCAAACTCCAGAAAACTTTAACTATTCTAAGTGTTGCCTGAGAAACAGGCTCGGAGATATCTCCACCTGGAGGCGATACAGCACCGATAACCGTTACGGCACCCTCTCTGTCATCACTTCCGTAGCAAACTACCTTTCCTGCTCTTTCATAGAATTCAGCCGCACGTGATGCAAGATATGCAGGATAACCTTCATCTCCTGGCATTTCTTCAAGTCGGCCAGACATTTCTCTTAATGCCTCAGCCCATCTAGAAGTTGAATCAGCCATTATTGCCACTGAATATCCCATGTCTCTGAAGTATTCAGCTATGGTTATTCCTGTATAAATTGATGCTTCTCTGGCTGCAACCGGCATGTTTGAGGTATTTGCTATAAGAACAGTTCTCTTCATTAATGATTCACCGGTTGTGGGGTCAATGATCTCCGGGAATTCCATTAGAACGTCTGTCATCTCATTACCACGTTCTCCGCATCCTACATAGACAACTATTTCAGAATCAGCCCATTTTGCCAATTGATGCTGAACTACAGTCTTACCAGAACCGAAGGGTCCCGGTATAGCAGCGGTTCCACCCTTTGATACAGGAAAGAATGTATCTATAACCCTCTGACCTGTTAATAATGGAACAGTAGGATTGAGTTTTCTCTTATATCCCCTTCCTTTTCTTACAGGCCATCTTTGCATCATTTGAAGTTTGATATTTCCATCAAGAATACATATATCATCTACCACTGTAAAGTCGCCTTCTTTTATTTCTGTTATCACACCAGATATACCCATCGGAACCATTATTTTGTGAAGTACTATAGGTGTTTCTTGTACTGTTCCAATAATATCACCTTGAACTACCTTGTCTCCAACTTTAACAGCAGGTTTAAAATACCACTTTTTCTCTCTGTCAAGACTTTTTATTTCAGTTCCTCTTGCAAGAAAATCTCCTGCTATGGCTCTTAATGGTTCAAGAGGTCTTTGTATCCCGTCAAACATGGCTTCCAGCAAGCCTGGTCCAAGTTCAACAGATAGAGGCTCGCCTGTTGTATATACAGGGTCCCCTGGACCTATACCTGTCGTTTCTTCATATACCTGTATAGAGGCTCTGTCGCCTCTCATTTCTATTATTTCACCAATGAGCCTGTTATTTGAAACATGAACCACATCGTATACATTAGCTTCATCCATCCCCTCTGCAATAACTAAGGGGCCAGATACCTTTATAATTCTCCCAACATTCAAGATAAGCCCTCTCCTTCTATAATATATTTGATCCTACGGCTTTTTCCACATTCCTGTTTATTCTGCCCATACCAATATCCAATGTTCCTTGATTGCTTGGTATGAGAATTACCGCAGGGATTATCTCTTTATCATATCGTTCTATGGTATCTGGTATCAAACTAGCTACTTGTTCAGTGATAAATATAATACCATAGTTATTTCGGGCAATAGTGTCAACTGTTCTCCTGGCTTCGTCACTATCATAAACTGAAAAGACATCTACCCCTAGCGCCTTGAAAGCAAGTATGGAATCTTTGTCTCCAACTACAGCAATTTTATACATATAAATCACGCACCCTTTCTCTTGTGGCATCTGGAGAAAGCTTGTTCAGCTTTGAAACCATAATAATTCTTAATGTCTTTATCTCTGCTTCCTTTGCCACTATATAAGAAAAAATGGGCTCTGGTCCAAAATTTACATTCTTTGATGGCCTATTTATTTCAACCAGATAATTATCCATATACTTCTCAAGGTCGGATAATCGATTTGTAACCCTATAGGATTCTAATCCCTTCAAAAGACCTGGGCCTATTCTGTAATTCTTGTATCTAGATATCATAACATCTATAGAATCGTTAAAACTCATCAATATAGCATCCTTATCAATGTTTCCATTGGGAAGCAGCACTTCTTCTAAAAAGTTCATGTCCTTCCCCTGCTTTTTTAATCTGATGGAAGACTTAATATTGATAAAGTCTATCATATCCTTGACGTAATTAATAAACAACTCGATATCTGTACCTATAGCCATCTTGTATAAATGTTGAATATAGAATCTGTCAAAAATTATATCTATCCTCTGAGGATCTTTATTTAGTTCAAAATCTTGTACAACAGCTTCTATGGCTGCTCTGAATTCAGGCTGGACATCTCTAAGATTGCCTTCTATAAATGCATCTCTTATCTTTTTAAAATCAGTAGATCCTATTGGTATATATAGTTTGGATAGATCTTTGTTTAGCTTCCTTTCTTTAACTAGAACTTTCAGATTATGATAATCATACTTTAATGCCATTAAATCTACAACAATTTGATCTTTAGACACTTCTCTCATCAATTTATATACTCTTTTCAATTCATGAGATAATATATTCTCATAATCCTCATCTCTGGATACTCCTGCAACAGCGTTTGAGTATTCAGTTTCGCTAAGAGCTTTGAAAACTTCTCCAATATCTTTAGCTTCAATCATCCTATCTATTCTGTTTTTTGATAGGAGTTTCTTTTCAAGGACTCTGGTTCTAGTTACAGCTTGGATATAATCCATTCTATCCATGAAATCACTCCTATTCCTTAAAAAGATGTTGTGCTATTTCAGTTTCAAGTTCTTCCCTCAAATAATCTACCAAAGAATCAAATGAGAAATTAATTGTTACATCATTGTCTTTCAATATAAACCCTGAATCTACTGTTTCATTTTCAGACACCTTTGGCAAAGACTCTATAGACTTTACTTTTGTTTTCATCTTTTCAGGCACAATTAATATCTCTGTTCCTTTCAAGCTCATAGATTTTAAATTATTGGTCAGAAATTTAATATATTCTTCTTCCGTCAGTTCTTTCAGTCTTTCTTTAGATAAATCAAACACTTTATTTATAATTTCTTGCTTTATTTTTAATTTTTCATCTCTTACCTTTAACTCAGCATTTGAGATGATTCTATCCTTAATCATAGCTGCTTCTGCAGCAGCCTTTTCTACTATTTTCTTTTTCTTTTCATTAGCCTCATTTACTTTTGAGCTCATTATTTCTTGATTGATCTTAGCTGACTCCTTCATAATTCTATCAGCTTCAATCTTGGCATCTTCAAGAATTTTGTTAGTTATGTTCTCTAAATTCGACATATCTTCACATCCTTAGATATTCTAGAAACTTATTGCATTCACAAGGATTAGGGAAGTAACAAATGCTAACAGAGCATATGTCTCAACCATTACAGAGAAGATTATACCTTTTGTAGATTGTTCTTCATTCTTTGCAAGAATGGCTATACCTGCAGCAGCAGTCTTGCCCTGAGCTATAGCTGATAACCAGCCTACAAAACCTATTGGAAGACAAGCAGCGAATATATACAAACCTTCATTTAATGGCATACCTACACTTAGCTTGCCTAATACCAATAGTCCAATAACAAATCCATAAAGGCCCTGTGTACCTGGTAGTAATTGTAATACCAATGATTTACCAAACTTCTCAGGTTCTTCAATCATAAGACCTGCAGCAGCCTCACCAACTATACCAACACCTTTAGCAGATCCTATACCAGAAAGAAACACAGCTATTGCAGCACCAAGTCCTGCGAAAAATACTCCACCGTTTTGAACCAAAAACTCTGAAAAATTCATTTATTTTCCTCCTAACTTATTTTAAGTTTATATATTTAGCTTCGCTTCTGAATAAATTAAATGGCTTGCCTCCACCTTCATAGAACTTTCCGAAAAATTCAACGAAGATAAGTCTTATGGCATGCACATATGCGCCTAGCGCACTTAGGAATATATTGAAAAACTGACCGCCTATGAATACTATAACGCCTCCCAATATTCCAAATATTCCCGATTCAAAAAGCATCCCTGCTATCATATTGATAGCACCACCAATAAATCCACCGGATAGTCCTAAAGCCATAAGTCTGGAGTAAGATACGAAGTCTCCCACATACCCTGATATTCCATACAGGCTGTATAAACCTCCTACTGCCTTACCGGCAATGCTTTCTGATGTTCTCCCACCTGTAGCTACAATCCCAATCATTCCTATTAACATAATCACCAATGATACATTTTTAATAATGGTTGGTATTTCCATAAGCATTGGAAGAAGATATCCAATACCTCCTGTCAGGGCCATATACCAGAAGCCTACATCGAATAGTGCATCCAGATACTTGCCTTCTTTTATACTTAGATATGCTTTTAATCCCAATCCAAAGTATAAATGGAATATACCAAATATAATCGATATGATCAGGATATTAAAATATTCAGTTGAAGGGTCAATCAAAGCCGGCAAAGGTATAATACCGCCTAAGAATGAACCATATATTAAGCCCCAAACTATGGTCGGATAGCTTAGATAGTTGAAAAATCTCATAAAATTCTTTTGATTCTCGGATAGGTTAAATAATTTAAGGGCAACGGTAGTACCAATAAGCAATGCCAAACCGTAACCAATATCAGCCAACATCATACCGAAGAAAATCAGATAAAATGGAGCCAAGAATGGTGTAGGATCCACCTCATTATATTTTGGCAATGCATACATGCTGGTCAATGATTCAAAAGATTGAGCAAACTTTGAATTCTTTAGAAGTATCGGTACATTTGGGTCATCGTTGTCAGCCTCTTTAATCTCAAGATAATAAACATTATCAAGGGCTGCCTTCACTGTTTCAGTGAATTCTCCAGCCATATCTGTAGGAACATAGCCTCTAATAATGTTTACGCTTTCTGTCATCAAGAAATTTTCTGACGAAATGATTCTTAGTTTTTCATTAATCAAATAATCATAAACAATCTCAAGATCTGGTAGATTATCTGATAAACCTATAATTTCCTTCTCATACTCAGAGATTTCACCCTCTAATTCTTTGATTCTATCATTTAATTGAGCGATTTCTCTCTCCGGTGTATCTTCGCCTATAAGCTTTAACACTGAGAAGCTATTGTTTCTTAGTATATCTTTTACAGTCTCTTCTTCTGACCTATATGTCAAAACAGCTACATATAGGTTGTCTTTATCTTCGCTAATAATTTCAAAATAGGTTAATTCTGTAACCGCCAGCTCACTTTGGACTTTTAGCTTTAGTTTCTTGGGTATGGTGCCCAAAAATATATGACTTTGCTCAAACAAGCTCAAATCCTTAATAGGAGTATCAAGCTTAATCCAATGACTCAATTCATCAATTGATGTATTCAGCTTTGTTACTTCCTGATTTAAGGTCTCTTTCTTTGTATCAAGCTCTTTCAGCTTATTATAAAACCCATGGTAGTCAATTTTTGAAGCTCTACTTTCAAGTTCAACAAAGCTTAAGTTTTCTTTTCCCTTCTTCATAGCCTTTATACCACTATCTTTGGTATAGTACTTTGATAGCAAATCAATACAATACTTGACTTTTATGATTTCCTCTTCAATGGCTACTACACTTTCGGGAACTTCAACGCTTTGTAAACCCTCATCCTTAAGGGACTCATCCTCATCTAAATCCAGGAAATGAACATATTTGAATTTTTGAAGCTCATGGAGAAGATTTTCCCTTTCTGAATCAAAGGCAAACAAGCTGAAATTACTCATTTTAACTATTGCCATTTGCGTTCACAACCCTCTCGATAATAATGTTGACTGCTGAGTCTAAGTCTTTGCTTGAAAGGTCTCTTAATGCATTAGCTTCTTTAATGCCTTTCTGTACTATTGGCTCTGCTATTGATTCTCCTTCATTTACAGCTTTCTTCTTTATTCCCTCTGCTTCTTCCTTGGCTTCTGATATGATCCTGTTATATTCCTTTTCTGCAGATACTTCCGTTTCCTGCTTTGATTTTTTTGAAGCTTGAATTGCTTCCTGCAATAAAGTTTTGGCTTTCGCTTCTGCATCCTTTACTAATCCTATTGCCTCTTTTGCCATCGCATCACCCCCTCTTTTAGATTTTGAATTTTTATGAAGGCACTTTATATAACACAGAGCACCTAGAAAAATATCTCTATTAATCCAAACATTGATATTTATTCGTCACTAAAACAAAAAATCCTTCATATCAATTATTCAAATAATGATACAATTACACTAAAATTGCAATTATTAAAATTATATCATAAGCTCAATTATTATAGCAAGTTTACTTATACTACCATGTTTTGAATAAATGAATTTATATTCATCTTTATATAGAATTCTAGCTAATTTATTGGTTTTCCCTGTTAAAATAATCACAAGTAAACGCAATTGGACATATACTGCACTTAGGTTTCCTGGCTTCACATATCCTTCTGCCGTGCCAAATAAGCAGATGGTGAGCTAAAGACCATTTATCCCTTGGCACTACACTCATCAATTGATTTTCAGTCTCATCCACACTTTTACTATTGGCAAGCCCTATCCTATTGGAAACTCTAAAAACATGAGTATCTACTGCGATAGCAGGAATTCCAAACCCATTGCTCAGCACTACATTGGCAGTTTTTCTTCCAACTCCAGGCAAAGATATTAAATCATCCATATTTCCTGGTACTTCTCCGTTGAATTTGGTCAGGAGAATACGGCACATTTCAAGGATATTCTTTGCTTTATTCCTGTATAAGCCAATTTTTTTTATTTTCTCTTCAAGCTCAGCTTGTGTCATACTTATAAAATCCTCAGGAGTTTTATACTGTTTAAAGAGTTCAGAAGTAATCTCATTAACCTTTTTATCTGTAGATTGAGCACTCAGCATGGTTGCCACCAGAAGTTGAAAAGTATTTCCGAAATCCAATTCACATTTCGCTTCAGGGTAAGTCTCACTCAGCCTTTCTACAACTATCAATGCTTTATCTTCTAATTTTCTCAAAGTAATCCCCCAATTCTGTAAAACTCATACAATTAATTATATCTCTGGCTTCTAACCAACCCTTTCGGGCTATACCTACACCAAATATTACATTCTTTAATCCTCCAACACTATGAGCATCCGGGTTTATGGCAAATCTCACACCCTTAGCCTTTGCATATTTCATATATCTCCAGTCCAGATCCAACCTTTGAGGATCAGAATTAATTTCGATTATTGTTTCGTTTTCCGCTGCTGCATCCAAGACAGCATACACATCCATATCACATGCTTCCCGTGCTAGAAGAATCCTTGCTGTCATATGTCCTAGTATTGTAGTATACCTATTTTTTACAGAGTTTATTAGTCTTTCAGTCATTTTCTCTCTTTCCATCCCCATATTAGAATGAATTGAAGCAATTACGAAATCAAATAGGGATAATATTTCTTCATCATAATCTAAGGACCCATCAGGCAATATGTCAGATTCAATGCCCTTGAATATTTTAAAATCTTTCGACTTTGCATTATACCGGTCAATTTCTTCAATTTGTCTTTTTATATCATCCTCCTTCAGCCCCTTTGCATAAAAAGCAGAGCGACTATGATCTGATATTCCTATATAGCTGAAGCCCATTCTCTTGGCCATATCAGCCATTTGTGCTATATCAGAAGAACCATCGCTGTATCTTGTATGTATATGAAGTACTCCCTTCAAGTCACGGGCATCAACCAATTCCGGAAGCTTCCCTTTTTCTGCTGCTTCAATCTCGCCCATGTTTTCTCTTAGTTCAGGAGGAATATTATCCAAACCTAACGCTCTAAATATATCTTGCTCATCTTTGCAAGCAATTAACTCATCACCCCTGAACAGACCATATTCATTTATTTTTATCCCCAGTGACTTAGCTCTGTGCCTAAGAGCAGTATTATGCTCCTTGCTGCCAGTAAAATGATGTAAGGCATAAGGAAATTGGTGTTCTTCCACCACTCGTAGATCCATCATTATTCCCAATTTCAATCTGACGGAAGTCTTTGTCTCTCCCTTTGAAATAACTTCATCAATCTCCTCAAAGGTCGTAAAATAGTCCATGAGCTTAGATGGTTCATCTGAACTTGCCAGAATATCAATATCTTTAACAACTTCCTTCTTTCTCCTCAGGCTTCCTGCTACTTCACATCTTTCGACCAATGATGATTGCAGCAGCTTATTCTTAATTGATTCGGCAACTTCTATTACATATCCATATAAATATTGGCCTGTGAATTTCTTTATATCCTGTATTCCTTTTAGAATCTTGTTCTGAGTCTTTTCTCCAAAGCCATCCAACTCAACAAGACGATTTTCCTTGCAGGCATACTCCAATTCCCCAAGAGTTTCTATTCCCAACTTTTCATACAATACCTTCACCTTTTTAGGACCAATACCTTGAATCTTCAACATATCAAAAAGCCCTGAAGGTATAGAGCTTTTTAGATTTTCATAGTATTCCAATCTGCCTGTTTTATAAAGTTCTATGATTTTATCAGATAGTGCATCCCCTATGCCCTTTATGCCAACTACTTTGCCGTCTTCAATATAATCATCAAGGTCACCTTCCAGAGTCTCCAAAATCCTGGCACCATTTGCATAAGCTCTAATTTTGAATGGATTATCACCTTTAATCTCCAGCATAAGTCCTATCTCTTCCAATATGCGACTTATTTCCCTTTTGTCCATGTAACCACCTCACATATTATTTCTATTTTACCAAACTATTGTTAATCAGAAATTAAAAATTATGTGATATAATTTTATAATTATAACAATAATTGTTTGCAGTTATTGGTATAATTAATACAGAAAGAAATACTAACGGAGGATCATCATGAATAACACTATTAACTTTTCTCTTATAGCCTTAAACTCCAAGTTTATTCACTCCAACCTTGCAGTTAGATATATAAGAAGCTACCTCAATAAAAAAGGTATAGATGCGAATATTCTGGAGTTCAGCATAAACGACAGCTTTGATAAAATAATTAAGCATATATATTTATCCAACAGCAAAGTGCTGGCTTTCTCATGCTATATATGGAACCGGGAATTCATAATGAAACTAGGTCCAAGCCTGAAAAAGATAATGCCTGATTCCATAATAGTGCTTGGCGGTCCTGAAGTCTCCTACGATGTGGAATCTACCATGAAAGGAAACCCTTGGATTGATTATATAATATTTGGTGAAGGTGAGGAAACCTTTTATCAATTTGCAAGTCATCTTTTAGATAAAGATAAAGATATTAAAAATATAGATGGTTTGGCATATAACTCAAATGGAATGGTTTATGTAAATAATACCAGAAGCCCTTTAGCCAATCTTGATGAAATTCCATTTCCTTATGATAATTTTAATGATTTAAAGAATAAGATCATATACTATGAAACATCAAGAGGTTGTCCTTTCACATGCCAATATTGTCTGTCATCTATAGAACCTGGTGTGCGATATTTTTCCCTCGACAGGGTATATAGAGATATAGATATCTTTATCAACAATAATGTGAAGCAGGTGAAGCTCGTAGATAGAACCTTTAATTGCAATAAAAAAAGATCCGTTGAAATTATGGAATATATATTGAGCAAAAATGGCAGCACTAACTTCCATTTCGAAATTTCTGCAAAATTAATTGATTCGGATTTCTTAAATACTGTAAAAAAAGCACCTAAAGGAATTTTCCAGTTTGAGATAGGGGTCCAATCAACAAATGAGGATACATTGGAAACAATAACACGAAATGAAAGCTTTAAAGAAATAAGAGATAACATAAATAAGATTATAGATTTAGGAAACTGTCACATACATCTAGATCTGATTGCCGGCCTTCCCTATGAAGATATTAAAAGCTTTGAAAAATCATTCAATGATGTATATTCTTTAAAACCCCAGATGCTTCAGCTGGGATTTCTAAAGCTTCTGAGAGGTTCGAAACTAAGAATTGATGCAGAGAAACACGGGATATTATATAATCAGCATCCTCCATATGAAGTTCTATCAACAAAATGGCTGAGCTATGATGATGTATTGGATTTAAAAGTGATTGAAGAACTTGTCGAGATATTCAATAACTCCAGTAGGTTTACAAGAAGCTTGGATTATTTAATGAAAGAACACTACAACAACCCTTTTGTTTTCTTCAAAGAACTAGGATGCTTTTATTTAGAAAATCATGCTTTTGATATGCCTCTTAAAGTTTCTGAACATTATGAGCTTCTATACAAGTTTGTCTCACAGAAAACAGAGGTTACACCATTATTCAATGAACTTATAAAATTCGACTTTTTCAAATCAACTGGAAATAATATGCCAAGCTGCATCAAAAGGTATGATCACTCAAAGATAAAAAACTCGGTAAATAACTTCTTGAAAAATGAAGAAATAATTAATAATTATATGCCTGAACTTAAATCAATGGATTTAAGACAAAAGCTTAAATATATAAGATTCGAGGTATTTGATGTTGATATAATTGACAGTATGCAAGAAGGAAAGCATATAGTTTTCAATATTAAAGACCCGACGGAAAACGTTTGTAATAGATTTCTATCTTTTGATATAGATGAATTTTTGAAATTAAGCATTTAGAGGAAACTTTTAAGCCTATCATCATATTATATATTGATGGTTTTTTAGGGGGTCATATGGTAAATAGGCGCCGTTCCGGCGCCTTGAATTCAAATCTTCATTAATTTCAATCTATTGGATTTGAACCCCCTTTTGAATTATGAATATCATTATAGAAATCTAAAAAACAACCCGCAGTTGTTCTTTGTGCCATAGGAAATATCTGCCCCGCAATCCTGTTAAACCTTTCTTTTCTATCCCTTATAGTAGAATATCTCCTGTATATAGCTATAGAATCCTTTGCATTTTTTTCGATATAGGAATAAGCATTACCCAAATATATACCATCTTCTGAGGCAGCATAGCTTTCAAAGCTATCATGAACCTTTTTTATCCACATTTCAAAACTTCTATGGCTTTTCAGCAGATTAACATTGCCATGCTGAGGGACAGTGGCATCCTGTATCAGATGTACTGCTGCTCCCAGATAAGTCATAGCCATCTCCTTATCTCCAGAATCCCAATAAACTTTGGCACATCCATAGTAGCGAGCAAATTTCTGTCTGGAAGATTTGCAGCCATATAAGCCTTTATGGGTATATGGATTATAAAAATGTTCCCTGCTCTTAAAATCCTGATCTGCCCAATACACACCTGTGTTTATCTGGTGAAGGTATTGACTCAAAAAATCATAAGCCTCCACATAACCATCATTTCTTAATATCTCCAAAGCCCTCTTGTTTATGAACATATGAACTTCACAATAGGTTTGGACAAAATATTTTTTAAAGGGCTTTATGAACCATAGTATAGTTTTAAAGCTTTCTCCATATACTTTTTCAATGATATCCATTTTATTCACTCCAAAAAAATAAGACTTTATGCTATTACTCAATATTTTTTGCAACTTAATATATAAAAATGCAGTATATTAATATATTTTCCTCATTATTTTTCTATATACATAAATTACATTATGATATAATTTCATTAATATAATGTTTTACGTACATAGAATATTTATAGTTTGGAGGTAGCGATTTGAAAGATCCTAGAATATCTCAATTAGCAAAAAATCTTATTAATTACTCGGTAAGCTTGAAACCGGGTGAAAATCTTCTTATTGAAGTGTTTGATGCAGGAATGGAATTAGCTTCAGAGTTAATAGCCGAATGTTATAAGGCAGGTGGCAATCCATTTGTTACCATAAAAAGTAGAAAGATTATGAAGGATTTGATCAAAAATACTAATGAAGAACATATGCTAGCCATATCATCTTTTGAAGCTGAAAGAATGAAAAAGATGCAAGCATACATAGGCATTCGGGGCGCTCTCAACTCTTCAGAGTGGTCTGATATCCCTGAGGATAAGATGAGTATTTACATGAAGAATTGGTCTAAGCCCGTTCATTCAGATATCCGAGTCCCTCATACCAAATGGTGTGTCATGAGATACCCCAGTCACTCAATGGCTCAAATGGCCGGTATGAGCACAGAAAAATTCGAGGATTTCTTTTTCGATGTTTGCTGTCTTGATTATGCAAAAATGGATAAGGCTATGGATCCTCTGAAAGAGCTGATGGATAAGACAGACAAAGTAAGGATCACAGGCAAGGATACTGATTTGAAATTTTCTATAAAAGACCTTCCTGCGATGAAATGCTCCGGTGAAGCTAATATTCCGGATGGTGAAGTATATACAGCACCTGTAAAAGACTCTGTAGAAGGATATATAACATACAACACACCTTCAGAATACCAAGGCTACACCTTTGAGAACATCAGGCTCGAATTTTCAAAAGGAAAAATAGTAAAAGCCACTGCCAATGACACCGAAAGAATAAACAAGATATTTGATACCGACGAAGGAGCTCGTTATGTAGGTGAGTTTGCCATAGGAGTAAATCCATATATAACAAAGCCTATGAAAGACACTTTGTTTGATGAGAAAATTATGGGTAGCTTCCACTTCACACCTGGCAGCTCCTATGATGATTGCTTCAACGGAAATAAATCTGCAATACACTGGGATTTGGTATTTATCCAAACTCCTGAATACGGTGGAGGAGAAATTTGGTTTGACGATGTGCTGGTAAGAAAAGACGGCAGGTTTGTATTAAAGGAATTAGAGTGCTTGAATCCAGAAAATTTGAAGTAGATAATAGATACAAAAATTGCGATGGTACCACATCGCAGTTTTTTTATCCAATATTATCTCTTCGTCTATTCTATTATAATATAGACCTAATATTACCATCTATGATAAGGTTTTGCTCATTTGAACCATGTCTGGCACATAACCTAGTTTTTTGTTCAACTCAATCATATTTTTATTATTATAATGAGTTGTAGTTTTTATAGTTTTGACACCTTGTGAACTGCACCATTCTTCCAGCATAACCTTTAGATTTGTTGCTATTCCTTGTCTTCTATATTCTTCTGCAACATACAAAGATAATATCATAACACAATCTGAAGATTCCTCCATTCTATATGCCCATATAAATCCCTGGGCTTGTCCTTTTTCATCTTCTGCGACAGTTATGAACAAATCTTCATCTTTGGTGTTACGAATTCTTTCCACTGTCTGCTCTATATCCTCATTTGTGGGCTCATAATCAGGTATCCACAGCCTAGGTGTAGTATTATGCCATGTTTATAGATTATCCTTCTGAAAACAAAAATCTCATGAATGCATCTACTGTTGTAAAATAATAATCCGAATTTGCTTCCATATAATTCTTAATCTCCTTGATAATATGTGACCAGCCTGCTGCTGCAAATGCTATTTCACAACTTCTTGCCATATCCAGTCCAGGCTTCAAGTCATCTACTACCAAAATATCATCTCTATCCAAATTGAACTTTTTCATAGTCTCAATTATCGGAAAAGAGTTAGGCTTTCTCTTATCCTCACCCAATTCCCAACCGAATATTAAATCCGGTGTCAACCGGCAATTATACATATAATCCCTGCTAATCTTCTCACTTTCCGAATGAGATACCACAGATATTATACCGCCTGATTTTTTATATTCTATTATCAACTGCTTCATACCAGGATAAAAATCAGGTATCTTTGTGTTTGTATAACTTCTCCATATTTTGTATTGGTACAGCTGCTCATCTTCGTTGAACTTCAATATGTTTTTACATAATTCAGAAAAACCTGGATAGAAACAATAGGTTACAAACTCTTCAAGAGATAATGGCTTCATATCCGGTCTTAATACCTTTAAAGCTTCAACAAAAGATGGATAATGAATGTCCGGTGTGCTTTTCACAACTGTATCATCATGGTCTAATATCAAGCAACGATATCTCAATTTCATCCCCTCTATGATATCATTTCTGCGCCTATGGTGTAATCCCAGCCATCTCCAGTTTTTGTCGCAGTACAATCATGGAAAAAGTATGCTCCTAGTCCGCTGCGCCATTTTGATGCATTAAATATAAAGCTTTTGTTGGTAATAGCTGTATCTTCTATACTAAACAACAATCCCTTTTCGAAATACAATTTATCCTTATCTATATACCCCTGCTCACATAGCTCATCGTAAGTAGCTGCAAAGGCTTCCATCTTGTAGGTATTCCCTATAAGATATATCAATGCTGACTTCTCAGCCTCAGTAATATTAGTAACCTTTGTGAAATCAAAAGCAAGAATACTTATATTATCATTTAAACCTGGATCCACTTGATACAAATCATCTATCACTTTCTTATATAACCCTGCAATATCTTCGCCCTGGCTTTTTATAATCAGTCTTTCTATATTGCCTAACTGCATCGGAAAGCTTTCCATTACGGTTCCGTCAAATACTATATCTATTAACATCCCTGTCTTCAGATCAGTTATAGCTGCATCACTTCCATCAGCAGCCTTAATATCTGTTTTTCCTATATTCACCTTATAGATATCTGCAGGGCCTGCATCCTTTGCCATATTTGCAACTAATAAAGATGCTTCATTAATATCAATAATTTTTGCTTTTAATGTTACGTTATTGCCATTAGAATTATCTCCCCCTTGGGGTTCAGCTGGTTTTGAGCAGGCAACAATGCCTAGTGCTACTATTAGTATAAGGAGCATTATGCTGATTCTTCTCATCTTAACTTCCTCCATGATTTTAATCTAATCTATAAATTTGACGAATAATACTCCTATATGTTCCAATTCATGATCTTCAAATACAAACTTTAATTATGTATTAGCTTTATGAAAATATGATTCTAAATAAAAGATTGGGTTATAGCACAGAAAGTGCCCACAGATATAATGACGCTACAGAACCATAAGGTGAGTATCTCTTTCTGTATCTATAAAATTTCTCTTTCGTCAATTCCTTAAGTCCATATAATTTCATCATTCCCCTACGAATGGCTAAATCTTCGTAACTTACAACATCCGGGCGGCAGAGTGAAAAAAACAGCACCATTTCAGCAGTCCAAACACCAACTCCATTCAGTGAAGTAAGCTTTTTTATTATCTCATCATCACTTAAGGTGTGAAGTATATCAAAATTCACCTCACCGGATATAGCAACATCTGCTATTCCTTTTATATACCCAGCCTTTCTTAATGTCATGCCGCAGCCTTGAATGTCAGAAAGACTTGCTTCTGCAATACTTTCTGGTGTAATGTTCCCAAGAAGATTGCACAATCTATTCCATACGGTTTCCGCAGCTTTACTTGAAATCTGCTGGCCAACAATATTTGAGACAAGTGCAGTAAATGGATCTGGTATAATCCTGCGTTCTATCATCCCAATCTTATCAATAGCTGCACCAAGCTTTTTATCTTTTCTCTTTAAATACTCTATTTCCTTTTGTCCATATTTAAAAATATCCATATTCTTTTCCATTCTCCAACTCAAGTAATTTCTTTTTCAATTCAATGCCACCACGATAACCAGTAAGTGATCCATTTGTACCAATCACACGATGGCAAGGAATAAGTATTGGAATTGGATTACGACTGTTTGCAAGCCCTACAGCTCGTGCAGCATTAGGCTTGCCTATTTTAATGGCTAAATCCATATAGCTTACTGTAGTACCATATGGTATTTCACAAAGTAGTGACCACATTTGCTTCATAAAAGCTGTCCCTTCAGGATTAAGGAGCACAGTAAATTTTTTGAGTCTCCCTTCCAGATACAATTTTAGCTGCTGACCAGCTTCTTTTAATACAGGAGTTTCATATATTTGCATATTTTGAGGTATCATATCACTTGAAAAATATAAATTAGTGATTCTTCCACAATTTTCAGCAATGCCGATTTTTCCGATATCAGATTCGTAAAAATATATAGGCATTATAACTCACCTCGATTTTTTCTGTATTCATTTGGTGTATACCCAGTTTGATCCATAAATTTCATCCCTATTTTAATGTTCATCTATGAATTTTTGCAATTCATCATGCCATGCATCAGGTTCAAAAGTACCAACTTCTGTTTCTTCTCTGAATAAAAGGTCTACTAAGAAGCATTCTTATTGCAGAGTGTACCCTTGTTTCGGTACGAGTTGGGCAGGCATCATGTATAGTCATTTCCATGCCGTTATAATCAGGAAATGAAAATTTGTTACTTTCAGCTAATATCTCCCAAAGTGATACGGTAGATATTCCATCATAAAGCTCCCTGTATCGCTTGTCACAACCTGCACAAGTATTAATTACCACTGTGCCACTTTCAAGATTAGGTTCATGCTTGCAACAAATCAGGTGTTCAGGAATGTCACCTAATTCCTCATTTAAAAACATTAATACTTTTTTAGCAAGATGTGGCTTATAAATCATAAATGCACATCCTGGTGCATATACTTGTTCCATTGCAACCCCTCCAATAATAGTTCATCACAAACATATTCTATAAAAAATGGAACTATATATCTTCCTATATTTCATTAAGTAATTTTACGCTATAACCTTACATCTCCCATCGACCACACTACGATATTCTATTCGTATGATGAAAATCCTTCTAGCTTTTATTCAAGTTACCACTTTATTATTCATGTCTATAGAATCAAATCTGTTTTTGTATAAGAAATCACATAAAAAAACAGTAGACCTAATCTACTGTTTATCACTTAATGTATGGTGGGCAGTACTGGAATCAAACCAGCTGCCCCTTGCATGTCAAGCAAGTACTCTTACTGCAAATCTATGAACTCAATTTAGCAAGGGTAGTAGTTAATTATCATAGACTTCACTACACAGTCCCCTTTATTAATGTAAGTATGTGGCTTTGCAGAAGAAAAACAAATGGAATCATCTTGCTTCAAGTAATACTCATTTTCACCAGTTTTTAGACATAAATTGCCTTCCAGAACAACAATATATTCTTGAGATCTTTCAGAATGACCTACAGAAGTATGCTCTGTACCTACATCAAGTTCTACCATGAATAGTTCGAAATTTCGCCTTGGAGTGCTGCTAAAGTATCCATAAATCCTATAATGTCCATTTGAATCATGTTGTTCTTTCCTCTGGTCACGCAAAACCAGTTCTAAATCATATTTCTGCTCATCAATCAACATAGTATATGGAACCTTTAGACCGTTGGCAATTTTCCATATCATATTGATTGTTGGATTTGAATTCCCTTTTTCAATTTGAGCTAGCATTACTTTGCTTACATCTGATAGTTCTGCCAACTGACCCAAACTTAAGTTTCTCTCCAAACGAAGCCGTTTCAGGTTTGTTGCAATTATAGCGTTCAGATCCATTTAAGAACCTCCTATTAGAGTAAAATTGTATGATTGTATAACAATATCTATTTAATACTCGTTACATATCCTCAAATAAATCTGTGCTCAGATATTTTAAACCACTGTCATTGATGGTAACTACAATGTTCTTCCCCTTTTCAGAAGTTGCTAATAGTTTAAGTGCAGCACAAACGTTTGCGCCAGAGGAAAAACCTGTAAATATACCCTCACATTCTGCAAGCCTTCTGGCAGTACCTCTAGCTTCATCATCGGTAATCTGCACATAACCGTCTATAATATTCTTATCAACTAACGGCAGATCCATGCAATATCCACCGCCTTGAATTTTATGGCCCAAATCCGTAATCTCCTTCCCGGCATATATAGCTGCCGTTGCAGGTTCTGCTATGTAGCATCGTATTGCAGGATTATGCTTTTTTAGCGCTTTGGAGCAACCGGAAAAAGTGCTTCCGCTTCCCAAGAAATCTACAAAAACATCTACATTTCCATCAGTTTGCTCCCATATTTCCTCACCTGTATTATACTCATGTGCATGATTACAGGATTCTAAATGGAATTGATCTGCTCTGAAAGCATTAAGCTCTTTTACAAGTTGCTTAGTACGCTCTTCCACAAGGGCTAAATCTTCACCTGAAACCTGTCCTGGAACTGAGTCAGGCATTTGGTCCACAAGAACTACTTCTGCACCCAAAGCTTTCATCATTCTAGCACGCTCCACAGAATTACCTTTAGACATGCATGCAATAAACTTATATCCTTTGCAGGCACAGACAATTGCTAAACCAGTTCCTGTATTGCCACTAGTCAATTCAACAACAGTTTGACCCGGAGAAAGAAGCCCGGCATTTTCTGCCTCCGTTATCATTTGCAATGCAACCCGATCTTTTTTGCTGAAACCTGGATTTAAGTATTCCAATTTAGCAAAAATGTTCCCCTCTACGCCAAAGGCCTTTGTAATTCTTGACAAGTTCACCATTGGAGTATTACCGATTGCTTCAGTTACATCTTTCATTATTTTCATAATATACACCTCCATTATTTTATAATCTTTTTGCGATACCCATAAAAAAACAATATATTCAACACATATCTTTATGTTAAATATATTGTACGTATGTTAAATTTATTTGTCAACAAATTACTGGAACTTCTATACACTAGTCCTTAGTCCCTCAAACTAGGGTATTCCTTTGAAACTCTTCTCTAACTTAGCAAACAAAGACTAGTGACTGATTTTTCTCATGGCACATTTGCATGTAAGTTCTTTTTCTTGTTCAGAAAGCCATTTTTCTATTCCATTTTCCTTGATTTTTAACATATTTTTGTATGCTGATTCGTGGAGTTGCACACCGTCGTTGTAGAAACGGTTTAACTCATCACATGGAAAGTCTTCGCATTCGCCACAATGTAAGAAACTTTTACTAATACAGCATGCGAGAGTTGGACAGTCAGAAACAAGTTCCTTTTCATTACGGCATCCCATACAATTCATATTTTTTTTGTAATTCTTGCAACCTCCACAATATAAACCGCAAAGCGATAGTTTTTCATACTGTCCCACCTTAATCCCCCTTATTTTTCCTAAATCATAAGACTTATCCAGCCCTTGTACCATTAGGAACAGGTTTTTCTGGTTGAGCTAATACAGGAACAATACCATCTGCATATCCAATATCAAATAACATCCCTTCAGAAATTTCTCCCGCCATTTTCTTAGGAGCCAGGTTAACAACAAATAATGCCTGCTGTCCTTCTATTTCCTTTGGATTTTCTCTTTCACCTTTCATCCCAACTAATATAGTCCTAATAAAATCACCAAAATCAACTGTAAGCTTTACCAACTTATTTGAATTTTCAATGTCCTCAACTGATATTATTGTTCCTACTCGAATATCAATTTTACCAAGTAAATCTAGTGTAATATTGGGCTTAACTGAAGCACTCATTTCATTTCCTCCTGCCTTAATTTATATTTAAAAATTATTACACATCATCTTGCTTATATGCCACCATACCCAAATGCTTTTTAATTTCCTCAAATCTTTCATCACAAATACCAAGTTTTTTCTTGAACCTTACATCTTCCATTCTCTCAATAACAACTTTGTTGGGGGATATTTCCTTAATAATATCCTTTAACTTCTGGACCGAATCTTCATCATCGTTATAGCCCTTGATGATAGTAACTTCAAGTATGAATTTTCCTTTGTATTGTTTATTGAAGGAAGCCATGTTTGAAATGTATTCTGCTAATGTATATCCTTCAATGGGTCTTTGAACTTTCTGAAAATCTTCTTCTGTCACTACTTTTATCTCTCCGATGATTTCATCACATTTATTAGCAATTTTTATGTATTCATCTCTGCCTAGCAAGTATCCATTGGAAAGCAATCTGACAGGCAAACCTTTAGCTTTTATAAGCTCAATGACATCGTCAATTCTATCATTGACAAAGGCTTCTCCTTTAGAGTTAATGAAGACTAATTCTGCCCTTGTTTCTTCTATCATCCTTTCCAACTCTCTTAATGAACCATCCATTTCATCAAATGACCTTTGGGTGTCTATCTTATTTTCTGACCTTCCTATGGGACAAAATATACAATCAAAGTTACAGTATTTTTCGGGAAGTATATTCACTTCCAGTACACTTTTCCCTTCCTCTATATAAATATCTTTATAACTGAAACCGCCCATCATCTTATCTCCCTCAAATTACATTATTGATACCTCTTTATTGTTAATATCAAGAATTGAAATCCTATTTGTTCCACCTAAGTTCTCCTGTACTTTATTTGATAAATCAGCTAAAGCATTCTCGAACTCTTTCAATCTTCTTTCATCGACTAATTCAATGCATAAAAATGCATTCTTAGTGTTTTCAGTAAGCATAGTTCTCACCGATTCACGCCAGTTCCAGCATCTGCAAATTGCTCCATCATTATCTTTATATACTATCTCCCCTTCATAGGGTGGCTCACTTTTATCGCTTCCTAATGTAATAAAATCTTCGTTTCCAACTGCCTTAGTCAATCTTATATCCCCGGCAAATGTATCAATATCCTCACCGCCGCAGGGCAGTGCATATCTTAATGAAATAGAGTTGTATATATCAACCAGCGGATTAATAGTCCCTAAATGGTTCCCGCTATGCACCCTCTTTAATAATGCCTCAATGGATGATCTTGCACCTTTCTTTGTTTTAAATTTTTTAAATGCCTCCCTCCATACTTGTATTACTTCGTTACTGCTGAATTCTGGGTTATTCAAATACTTTAATGCTTCTTTTTCCGCATTTTCAATCATATACTTGTATTTCTCTTCTTCTTTTATGGAGTTATCTATATCATAGCAAACAACAACCCCTATCCTTGCATTGGGAAACAGGCTCCAAAAGTCATCTTCAACTATGAACTTTTTCATTAGATTACCTCCTAAAAATATAATCAGTTTTGTAAGTATTATAGCACAATCATATTTCCTATACCCAAGTTTCATTCCCCTTGTTATACTAAAAGATAAAGAAAGGCTTCCTATAGAAGCATTTTAATAACTATAAAAAATTGCACACCCTACAAATTTTTGTGTACAACTTTAAGTTTATTAGTATCAATTTTCCTGTAACCGTTTAAAACAACAGCAAAAACCTTTTTCAGTCTGTAATAATTTCATAAATGCTCATAACCTCAATGTTTCATATTTCTTCTGCTTTCTTATCTTTTATTGGTAGAAGTAGGTCTATTTGAATGGTAATATCATCAGGAGTAAGCATAAATTTATTTATATAATTTAGATGTTCTTCTATACACTCTCTTTCAATTATTTGCTCTTTAAAATTCAGTTCATATCTATCATTATTCTGTGCCCAATCATAAAGC
>NZ_JAWLCK010000033.1:0-25596 GCF_041687175.1 Lutispora sp. | reverse complement strand
GGCTATGACTAATTATGCATCCATTGCTATGGCCCCACAGTTTAGGAGAACCTGCCTCAAACATTTGCAGTTGATTAAAGTAGACAGCTACCATATATTAGCTGTAATTGTGACTGATGCAGGCATTATAAAAAACAGTGTTATAAGGACAGGAACAGATATTGAGGTAGATGCTCTTGAGAAAATATCAAATATGTTAAATCATAAGCTTGCAGGTCTATCCATTGAAGAGTTGGTTAACATGGATATTGAGGAAATTGATAGTGGTGTTAACTATAATGGAGATTATGAACAGATTCTTGCTATGGTTTTCCCTGAATTACTCCAAGCCTTAAGATATTCTCAAAGAGTGGAGATATACTCCGATGGTGCAGCTAACATTCTTGGCCTTCCTGAATATAACGATGTGCAAAAAGCAAAGGATTTTTTCAGTATATTGGATGAAAATGAGCTGTTGTATGATATACTGAAAGATGTTTCTGAGAGCACCTCTGTTATAATCGGCAAAGAAAATAAGATACATCAACTGAAGGATTGCAGTTTGATTACAGCAACATACAGCTATAACGGAAAAGTCATTGGCTCAATTGGTGTGCTGGGGCCTACTAGAATGAAATATTCAAAGGTTATCTCCATAGTTGATTGTTTAACTCAGAATTTAAATGATATTTTGGCCAAAATAGTTAAAACATAGATGGAACTTCAAAATATTAGGTGATAGGTGGGCTGATAGATGAAAAAAAATCAAGACAACGATTTGGTGAACAAAAAAAGGGATGAATTAGAAAAAGAAGAAGCAAAGTGTGAGCAGAACAATAATGAACAGAACAAGGATGGAATATCCTGTGAACTGGAGAAGCTGAAAGAAGAACTTACAGCTAAGGAAGAAAAAATCAAAGAATACGAGACTTTAATTGAAGAACAGAAAGACAGGCATTTAAGGCTACAAGCTGATTTTGATAATTATAAAAAGAGGGTTGCAAGAGAAAGGGAAGATATTTTTGTTGCTGCTTTAGAGGATATAATGGTTCAGCTTCTTCCTACAATAGACAACTTTGATAGAGCCTTAGATTCATTTAAAACCAACAATCTAGACCAGAAATATATCGAAGGTCTTGAAATGGTATATAAGGATTTCATGACGACTTTGACTAAGAATGGTCTAGAAGAAATAGAAGCTTTAAATTGTGAATTTGACCCCAATTTACATCACGCAGTCATGCAGACGGAAGCGGGGGAAGAAGACGAAAATCTAATAAAAGAAGTATTTCAAAAAGGCTATATGCTAAAGAATAAGGTTATAAGGCCATCTATGGTTAAAGTGGCTGTTAAGAATTGAAATTTAATGTTAAATCATGAGGAGGATGAACATAAATGGGAAAAGTTATAGGTATCGACTTAGGTACTACAAACTCTTGTGTTGCAGTTATGGAAGGCGGTGAGCCGGTAGTTATCCCTAATGCTGAAGGCAATAGAACGACCCCTTCTGTAGTTGGTTTCTCAAAAACTGGTGAGAGACTTGTAGGTCAAGTTGCAAAAAGACAGGCCATCACAAATCCAGATAGAACAATACTATCAATAAAAAGAGAAATGGGAACCAACTATAAGGTTAACATAGATGGAAAGGATTATACTCCACCGGAAATTTCAGCCATTACACTGGCAAAGCTGAAACAGGACGCGGAAGCTTATTTAGGAGAAACGGTAAATCAAGCTGTAATTACTGTTCCTGCATATTTCAGCGACAGTCAGAGACAGGCAACCAAAGATGCAGGTAAGATAGCCGGTTTAGAGGTATTAAGAATAATAAATGAACCTACTGCTGCTGCTTTAGCTTATGGTTTGGATAAAGAAGACAATCAAAAGATACTGGTGTTTGACTTAGGCGGTGGTACCTTTGATGTATCTTTGCTTGAACTGGGAGATGGCGTATTTGAAGTTTTGGCAACCAGTGGAAACAACAGATTAGGCGGGGATGACTTTGATGCCAGGATTATGAACTATATGGCAGATGAGTTTAAGAAGGAATATGGAATTGATTTGAGAAATGATAAAATGGCAATGCAAAGGCTGAAGGAAGCTGCGGAAAAAGCTAAAATTGAGCTATCAAGTGTTCTTCAGACAAATATAAACTTGCCATTTATTACAGCAGATGCTTCTGGCCCGAAGCATTTAGATATGACGTTGACAAGGGCTAAGTTTGATGAATTGACCCATGATCTTGTGGAAGCAACAATGGAACCGGCAAGAAAAGCCCTATCTGATGCAGGCCTTACAGTTGATAAGATAAATAAGGTAATACTAGTAGGTGGTTCTACAAGGATACCTGCTGTTCAGGAAGCGGTTAAGAAGCTGACAGGCAAGGAACCATATAAAGGAATTAACCCTGATGAATGCGTAGCATTAGGTGCAGCTATACAAGCAGCTGTTCTTACAGGAGAAGTAAAGGATGTATTGCTGCTTGATGTCACACCGTTATCACTTGGTATTGAAACTCTTGGCGGTGTATTTACAAAGCTAATAGAAAGAAATACTACAATACCTACAAAGAAGAGTCAGATTTTCTCAACTGCCGCTGACGGACAGACAAGTGTAGAAATCCATGTTCTCCAGGGTGAAAGAGAAATGGCTGCTTATAACAAGACTTTAGGCAGATTCCAGCTTACAGGAATAGCTCCTGCACCTAGAGGAGTACCACAGATAGAAGTTACATTTGATATTGACGCTAATGGCATAGTTCATGTATCAGCTAAGGATTTGGGAACTGGCAATGAGCAAAAAGTAACAATTACAGCAAGCTCAAATATGTCAAATGAAGAAATAGAAAGAGCTGTAAAAGAAGCTGAGAAATATGCAGCTGAAGATAAAAAGAGAAAAGAAGAAGTTGAAATCAGAAACCAGGCAGATAGCTTAGTATATCAGACAGAAAAATCATTAAAGGATCTGGGAGATAAACTAAGCCAGGAAGACAAAGCAAAGATAGAGACTGAGCTGAACAGCCTGAAAGATGCTTTAAAAGGTACTGATACAAATCGCATAAAAGAAGCTACAGAACAACTTACCAAGGTTTTCTATGATATTTCTTCTAAGATTTATCAAGCAGCCGGAGGCCAGGGTGCTCCTAATGCAGAGGGCTTTGGAACTCAGAATGATGATGGTACAATTAACGCAGATTATAAAGTTGATGAGGATAAATAGTATTTACCCCTCTGCAAGGTGGTGTTAACATGGCAGTTAAAAAGGATTATTACGAGGTTTTAGAAGTAGACAAAAATGCATCTGAAGAAGATATAAAAAGGGCATATAGAAAGCTGGCTAAGAAATATCATCCTGATCTTAATCAGGGCAATAAAGATGCAGAAACCAAGTTTAAGGAAATAAATGAAGCATACGAAGTATTAAGCGATAAGGAAAAAAGAGCTAAATATGACCAATTTGGCCATTCTGCCTTTGACCCTAATAGTTTTGGAGGAGGGTTCGGAGGTTTTGGCGGAGACTTTTCCGGTTTTGGAGGCTTTGGAGATATATTTGAGACAATTTTTGGTGATGGAGGTTTTGGATTTTCTACTTCATCCAGAAGGAAATCAGGACCCCGTAGGGGTAGCGATCTGAAATACGAGTTGGAGATTAGTTTTGAAGATGCAGCCTTTGGAGTGGAAAAGAACATAAATGTTACAAGAAATGAAACCTGTTCTACATGTAAGGGTACTGGAGCACAAGATGGGAGTGGAATTGAAACCTGCAAGACATGTGGAGGATCAGGAGAGGTAAGACATATTCAAAGTTCTCCTTTTGGAAGAGTTGTTAATGTAAGAACCTGTGAATCTTGTGGTGGGGAAGGCAAAATAATTAAGAACCCATGTTCAGCTTGCCTTGGTAGAGGAATAGTAAGAAAATCAAGAAAGATAACTATTAATATACCAGCTGGAGTAGATGATGGCTCTATTCTTACTTTGAGAGGTGAGGGAGAGCCTGGACAAAAGGGCGGGCCAAACGGAGATCTATATGTGTATCTGAAGGTTAGACCTCATAAAATATTCAAAAGAGATGGTTCAGATTTGTTTTGCGAAATACCTATAAGCTTTGCTAAAGCAGCTCTTGGAGGCAAGATAACTGTGCCAACCCTTGAGGGAAACACTGAATATACTTTGGAAGAAGGCACACAAACAGGTTCTACATTTAAGTTGAAGGGTAAAGGAGTTAAAAATCTAAAACGAAGCTCAAAAGGAGATTTGTACTTTACAGTTAAGGTGGAAGTGCCTAAAAGATTGACAGAAAAACAGAAGGAACTTTTAAGACAGTTTGCTGATGCAAGCGGTGAAAATATTATAGACTTAGGTAAATCCTTTTTCGGAAAAGTTAAGGATGCATTTGGAAAATAGATAGTATATTATATTGGTATAACAGGTAATAGCAGCCATGTTATAACCTAGGTATGTTTATGTGAAAATTGTCAATGAATCTTATGAGCTGAACCTTAGAAACAGTCGTATGCGAGGCAGGAAGCCGAGCAAGCTTTCCAGGTCACGGATGACCTTTGGGAAGCGTTAGACTTTTCTTAGGTTCAGTGAATTAGAGTCATCAATTTTCACATATTATACATGGTTATACATGGCTGCTATTAATTTTTATCAAATGTATATATTGTATTGCATGATACAATTATATATAATAAGTATTCAGAATCAAATAAATTAAATAATTGGAGAGTATAGATATGAATTATATAGAGGTTGCTATAGTTACAACTACAGAAGCCAGTGAAGCAATATCTTATATATTGGAGAATGAAGGTGCTTCAGGAGTTGCCATTGAAGATCCAAATGATTATATACTTATGAACAGGGATGAAAAAGGCTGGGATTATGTTGAGCCTGAGTTGATTGAATCTTTGGGTAATGATGTAAAGGTAAAAGGTTATTTTCCTGAAACCAATTATTCCGATGAATTATTGAATAGAATAAAATTCAGAGTTGATTCTCTGATAGAATATGGCCTTGATAAAGGTAAGGGAGAAATAATAACAAAGACTGTTAAAGAAGACGACTGGGCAAATGCATGGAAGAAATACTTTAAACCATTTAAGGCAGGAGATAAAGTAGTCATAAAGCCTACTTGGGAAAAGTATGAAGCTCAAGATAATGATATTGTGATTGAGATTGACCCGGGTATGGCCTTTGGTACAGGTAATCATGAAACAACATTGATGTGCATTAAGCTATTAGAGAAGTACGTAAAAAGCGGATACAAGGTATATGATGTGGGATGTGGTTCTGGAATACTAGGAATAACTGCTGCAAAATTAGGAGCGGAAGACGTTTTATGTGTTGATTTGGATGAGGTTGCCTGTAAGGTTGCTGATGAAAATGTTAAGGTAAATAGGGAAGAAAAAAAGATAGAAGTAAAAAACTGCAATTTATTAGATGCTGCAACTGAGAATGTTGATTTAATAGTAGCTAATATAATTGCAGATATTATAATATCTTTTACTCCACAAGCGTTGAGTTTTTTAAAACCTGGTGGTATATTCATATCATCTGGTATAATATCGGACAGAAGAGATGATGTGATCAATGAGCTGAATAAGCACCGATTCAGTATCTTGGAAATTAGCCAAATGGGTGAATGGTGCGCAATAGCTGCAAAGAGGGGTTAGTATGCATCGGTTTTTTGTTGATATAGATAATATAAAGCGAGATAGCATAGTAATTACAGGTGAAGATGTGGCACACATATCCAGAGTGCTGAGATTAAAAACTGACGATGAGATAGTTATATGTGATGGGCAAGGCATGGATTATTATGTAGCTATAGAAGATATGAATAAATACGCAGTAAGGACAAGGGTATTGAAAAAAGAACCTTCTAAGGCAGAACCAATGATAAATGTTATTCTCTACCAAGGCATTCCTAAGGGAGCAAAAATGGATGTAATTATTCAAAAGTGTACTGAATTAGGAATTAGCAAAATAGTGCCCGTTGTAAATGTAAGAAATGTTGTTAAACTTTCAGATGAAAAAGATGAAAGAAAAAAGGTGGACAGATGGCAGAGAATAGCACTGGAAGCTGCAAAGCAAAGTGGAAGGGGAATAATACCAAGGATTGAAATGCCTATAGAGTACGAAAGAGCATTGGATGAAGCAGCAGAACTGGATTTGGCAATAATACCCTATGAATTGGAAAAGAATAATACTTTGAAAGAAATCATTCATGGGAAAGATATTAGATATATGGGTGTTTTCATCGGACCAGAGGGCGGTTATGAGGATAAAGAAATCGCTGCTGCCTTAAAAAAAGGTATAAAGCCTGTAACATTAGGCCCCAGGATTCTGAGAACTGAAACAGCTGGGTCTACAGTTTTAAGCTGTATAATGTATGAGTTTGATGAGATGCAATAAATTGGGGGAAAAACATTGAATAAGGTAGCTTTTTATACACTGGGATGCAAGGTAAATCAATATGAAACAGAGGCCATGATGGAGGCCTTTGAAAATGCAGGATATGAAATTGTTGAATATGATGGTTACTCGGACATTTATATAATTAATACCTGCACTGTAACAAACATGGGGGATAGGAAATCCCGCCAAATTATAAGGAGAGCTTTGGATCATAATCCAGAAGCTTTTGTAGCAGTTGTAGGATGTTATTCTCAAATAGCTCCTCAGGAGATATTAGAGATACCCGGGGTAAAGCTTGTGGTAGGTACTAATGAACGCTCTAGAATAGTGGAATTAGTAGAAGAAGCTCAAAATATGGACAAGAAGGTTAGTGTTGTCGGAGACATAATGGAAATAAAAGAATTTGAAGATATGAGCATAAGGAACTACAAGAGCCGCTCCAGAGCTTTTATTAAAATTCAGGAAGGATGCGAACAGTATTGCACTTACTGTATTATACCCTATGCTAGAGGACATATAAGAAGCAGAAGGCCGGAGAGCATAGTAGAAGAGGTCAAAACTCTTGCAGACAGCGGATACAAGGAAGTTGTATTAACTGGCATTCATGTGGGTTCTTATGGTAAGGACTTAGGAAATATAGGTCTTATAGATATTATAAAGATGGTTCATGAAGTAGATGGAATTGAAAGATTAAGAATGAGTTCAGTGGAACCTATGACTTTTGACGAAAATTTTATATCCAGCCTTCCAAAGCTGCACAAACTATGCAGGCATTTTCACTTATCACTGCAAAGCGGTTGTGATGAAACTTTAAAAAGAATGAATAGAAAATATACAACCCAAGAATATAGAGATGTAGTGAATAAGTTGAGAGATATATACCCTGATGTTGGCATAACAACAGATATTATTGTAGGATTTCCAGGGGAGACAGATGAAGAATTCCAGAAAACCCTGGAGTTTGTTGAAGAAATGGCTTTTAGCAGTATGCATATTTTTAAATTTTCACCCAGGAAGGGAACACCAGCAGCGAAATTTAAAGGACAAGTGAATCCTAAGGTGAAGGATGAAAGAAGCAAAATAATATCTAAAATAGCAGAAAAAAATCATGTCAAGTTTATGAATTATTTGAAAGGCAAATCTTTACAGGTACTATATGAGCAGAAAGTTGATGAAAAAAGCAATTTTTATGAAGGCCTTACAGATAATTATATAAGAGTAATGGCTGAAGCTGCATATGATATTAAGGGTAAGATAATTAATACCAAGTTAAATGAAATAAAGGGAGACATTATGATAGGTAGCCTGGAAAAGATTTGGTAGTTAGAAGGATTTCAAGATGTTTTGTTGAATATTTCTCTAAGCCTATTTAGGGAGGTGATATATATTTATGAAAGACTGTATTTTTTGTAAAATAGTTAAGGGTGAAATACCTTGCAGTAAGGTATATGAGGATGATAAGGTGCTAGCATTTAATGATATTAATCCAGAAGCTCCGGTTCATGTTCTTATTGTTCCCAAGACTCATGTTCAATCTATAATGGATTTAAAAGAAGATGAATATCAGCTTATCGGACATGTTTTCAAAGTCACATCAAAGATAGCTAAGGATCTTAAGGTTGATGAGAAGGGATTTAGAATTGTGAACAATATTGGGGAAGACGGTGGACAGACCGTTCCTCATGTACATTTTCACCTTTTAGGCGGCAGAGCTTTGCAATGGCCTCCAGGTTAAATTAAAGCAAACCTTTTATTGACACCGAATTAGCATGTACTGTATAATAAAATATGTGTTTAATTTATCCCACTTTTTATGCAGTTTAATTTAACCTATGATTGTTACCAGCGGAGGGAGGGTGAGTTAGATGTCTGAAATTAAAGTAGGCGAAAATGAGTCTTTGGAAAGCGCATTGAGACGTTTTAAGAAGAAATGTGCTAGAGCTGGAGTATTGGCTGAAGTTAGAAAAAGAGAACATTATGAAAAGCCTAGCGTAAGAAGGAAGAAAAAATCCGAAGCAGCTAGAAAGAGAAAGTTTAAATAATATAAAAAGGGATGATTTAAATGTCTCTGAAACAAGTATTACTTGATGATTTAAAAGCTGCAATGAAAGATAAAGATAACATAAGAAAAAATGTTATAACTATGGTCAGGGCGGGAATATTGCAAATCGAAAAGGATAAGAAGATTGAATTGGATGATGAAGGTGTTCTCGAAGTCATAGCAAAAGCAGTAAAACAGAGGAGAGATGCTATTCCTGAATACGAAAAAGGAAATAGACCTGACTTGGTTGAGGATTTAAAAAGAGAAGTAGATATATTGATGGCCTACCTTCCTCAGCAGCTTAGTGAAGATGAGTTAGACAGCATAGTCGCTCAGACCATATTCGAAACAGGAGCACAAAGTGCCAAAGATATGGGTAGAGTGATGAAGGCTCTTATGCCAAAGGTTAAAGGCAGAGCAGATGGAAGATTGGTAAATGAATTGGTAAAAAAACATTTGAATTAAAACTGATGATAAACCTGAAATCTTTAGATTTCAGGTTTTGTAATTTTTGAAAGCATAACAACTTTTTAGGAAATGGCGTAAAAATCAGAAAGAATTAATAATAGAGGAATTAAAATAGTAAAATATATTATTAATAGAAAATGATGAAAAACTAATGTATAATGTAATTAAACCATATAAGATTTTTTCGGTGACCTTAATGTGAAAGGAGGTTAATATTTTGTTTGGGGACTGGACTGGACTAACTGTTTTATTGTATGTTTTAGGTTTGATTCTTTTGACTATTGAAGGCTTAGTTCCTGGATTTGGTGTACCTGGAATAACAGGAATAATATGCGTAATTATTAGTGTTGCATTGATAACATCCAATCTATATGAAGCATTGCTTTTGGTTATAGCTACTATTGCAATATTTGCAGCAATCTTAATAGTTATGTACAAACTTGGATACGGAAGCAAGTACTTAAAATTTCTTATACTTGATGCTGAGCAAAAAAAGGAGGAAGGCTATATAAGCTCAAAAAAAGAGCTTTCATATATAGGCAAAATAGGTATAGCAGATACACCTTTAAGACCTTCAGGTGTGGTCACCATTGATGGAATGCGTGTTGACGCTCAATCTCAAGGGGACTTCATAACAAAAGGAACAAAAGTGATTGTAACAGATGTGGACGGTATGAAAATTATAGTAAAGAAGTGTGAGGAGGAGATTTAGTATGGAATTAATTGTCCCTATACTTATTCTGTTTGCTATTATCTTGGCTTTAGCCGTATTCTTGAGTTTTGTCCCATTAGGTTTATGGATATCATCTTTGGCAGCAGGCGTCAATGTAGGAATATTCACATTAGTGGGCATGAGACTAAGAAGGGTAGTTCCAAGCAGAATAGTAAATCCTTTGATAAAGGCTAGAAAGGCTGGTTTGGGAGTATCTGTTAATCAATTGGAGGCTCACTATCTGGCAGGCGGTAATGTTGATAGAGTTGTAAATGCACTGATTGCAGCTCAAAGAGCTGAAATAGATTTGAGCTTCGAGAGAGCCGCTGCAATAGATTTGGCAGGAAGAGACGTTCTTCAGGCTGTTCAGATGAGTGTAAATCCAAAGGTTATTGAAACTCCTATAGTCGCAGCAGTAGCTAAAGATGGAATCGAAGTAAAGGCGAAAGCAAGAGTTACAGTGAGAGCCAATATAGACAGGCTGGTAGGTGGAGCCGGTGAAGAGACAATAATAGCAAGAGTAGGTGAAGGAATTGTAACAACAGTAGGAAGTTCTGAAAGCCATAAGGCTGTGTTAGAAAACCCTGATCTTATCTCAAGAACAGTACTAAATAAAGGCTTGGATTCAGGAACAGCTTTTGAAATATTGTCAATTGACATTGCAGATGTGGATGTAGGAAGAAACATCGGCGCACAGCTACAAACAGATCAAGCTGAAGCAGATAAGCGAATAGCTCAGGCTAAAGCAGAAGAAAGGCGAGCTATGGCAGTGGCGAAAGAACAGGAAATGAAAGCGGCTGTACAGGAGATGAGGGCTAAGGTAGTAGAGGCAGAAGCAGAAGTACCAAAAGCAATGGCAGAAGCATTAAGACAAGGCAAGGTAGGGGTTATGGATTATCTTAATATGCAGAATATACAAGCCGATACTCAAATGAGAGATTCCATATCCAAATCCGGAAAGAGCGAGACGACCAGCAAGGATAAAAAGTAAGTTCCTTATTGGAATTTAATATAAAGGCAGGGAAATAATATTGGAAGGTTTATTGATTGCTCTTCTAGTAGCGGCTGTTTCTAGTATTCTTGGCGGGAAAAACAAAGCCAACCCAAAAAAACCACCTTTAAATACTAAACCAGTTAGCAATAGAAAGGATTACAATAATAAATATAGCAGCGAAAGACCTAATGTAAAGCCAAAACAGAAACCCGATATGAATTATGATGTCAGCTACATTAACCCAGAGCCAGTGACAGAAAGAATACAAAACAACAATATCAAATACGAAGAAGTTGATATTGAGAATGAAGAAATTCTGGATATTGGATTAAGCGATATGCAAAGGGCTATAGTTATGACAGAGATTCTTGGCAAACCTATTGCATTAAGAAAAAAATAAGTAGTTCAAAATTGAACGCATGAGTGAAACCTCATGCGTTTTTTGTTCTAAAGAATAAGCTTTGTCATAAATTTATTATGAGGTGTATGTTATGAATTCAAAGTCTTATAAGATAAAAGAAAAGATATCTGATGCTTTGGAATTGCCCAAGGACATTACTTTAGACATACCAAAAATAACAGTATTAGGAACTGATAGTGCCTCTGTAGAAAATCATAAAGGAATAATAAGCTACAGTGATAATCAGATAAGAATAAATACAGGCTGTGGTATATTAACAATTTCTGGACAGAGGCTGGCTATAAAGTCCATAATACAGGAAGAAATAATCATAACAGGGAAAATAAGCAATATAGGATATTGATGAGGTGATGCTGTGTTTGTATTGAGATTATGGAATTATTTTTGTGGATATGCTATCATAATTGTACAAGGCATAAAAATAGAAAGATTTATTAACCTTGCGGTTGTAAACAACATATATCTTTGGGATATCGAAAAAATCGACTATACAACAATAAAGGCAAAAATAAACATTAAGGACTTTTTCAAGCTTAGATATATAGTGAGAAAAACAGACAGCAACATCCAAATAATAGAAAAGTGTGGAATGCCCTTTAAAATTAAAACCGTGAAGAAAAGAAAATGGTTTTTCTTTGGTTTAGGGGCATTATTAATCTTTATATATATACTCAGCTCATATATCTGGATGATAGAAATAGAAGGGCTGGATAAAATTGATGAACAAGCAGTATTAGAAAATCTTAGCCATGTAGGATTAAGAGAAGGAGTCAAAAAAAGCAAGATCAACAAGAGGGAAATCGAGAATCGAATGCTTATCCGAATGCCTGATTTGACTTGGATGGGATTGGAGATAAAAGGAACAAAAGCCTTCGTGACAGTAGTAGAAAAAAAGCCTGAGCCACAGCTCATAAATAGGGATGAACCTTGCGATATAGTAGCCTCAAAAAACGGCGTTATAGAAAAGATTCTTGTACTTAATGGAGATGGTGTAGTAAAGGATGGGGATACTGTAAAAAAGGGACAGTTGTTAGTGTCCGGAACAATTATAAGGGATGGTCTTCCAGAGCGTTATGTACATTCAATGGCGGAAGTTAATGCAAGAACCTGGTATGAAGATGTAGAGGAAATACCTTTTGAACAAGTAGAGTACAAAAAAACAGGAAGAACATTTACTACATATTCAATGGATATAATAAAGAAAAAAATAGAAAGGACTAAAAAAGTTCCTTTTGAAGATTATAATAAAAGTAGTAGGGACATTTATATATTTAGTTTTGGCAGCTATGTTTTCCCAATAAAACTTACTATAACTAAGTATGAAGAGCTGATGCCTTTGACTAAAATAATCGATGGTGAAGAAGCTAAGACTATATGTGAAGAAAGGTTGAATACTAAAATAAAACTCCAAATCCCTGAGGACGCAGTTATACTCAATAATAGAATAGAATATTTCACCAATGATAAATCTCTAATCGGAAAAATATACGTAGAAGTTATGGAGAATATTGGTGTTAAGGTTAAAATAGACTAGATTTTACTTTGGTAGGAGGAATATAACTTGACAAAGGACACTTCAGGAGAAAATGTTATTTTGATGGACATTCACAAAACTAAATTATTATTTGGGGACTACGATCAAAACCTTATATTGATTCAAAATGAGTTTAATGTAGATATTATTTTAAGAGATGATAAGTTAAGAATAATAGGTGAAGAAGAAAATGTTTCAATGGCAAACAAAGTTGTAAAGTTGTTGATGGATAAGCTTGATAGTGAAGGGGTTATAAGCAGTCATGCTGTGGATTATGCTATAAGGATGGTTAGAGATGGGGACGACAGAAAAACCGGTGATTTGAGTGAGGTAATAATAACTACAGCAAGAGGAAAGGTAATAAGAGCTAAAACCCTTGGACAAAGAAGATATATAGATTCTATAAAAAGAAATGAGGTAGTTTTTGCCATTGGACCAGCAGGAACAGGAAAAACCTATCTGGCCATGGCCATGGCAATAAAAGCATTTAAAAACAAAGAAGTAAATAGAATAATTCTAACAAGACCCGCTGTTGAAGCAGGCGAAAAACTAGGGTTTTTGCCTGGAGACTTACAAGACAAAGTGGATCCTTACCTAAGACCTTTATATGATGCCTTATATGATATTATGGGTGTAGAAAATTTCCAGAGGAATATGGAAAAAGGCTTGATAGAAGTAGCTCCTTTGGCATATATGAGAGGACGAACATTAGACGATTCTTATATAATACTGGATGAAGCGCAAAATACAACACCTGAGCAAATGAAGATGTTCCTTACCAGATTAGGCTTTGGTTCAAAGGCAATTATCACTGGAGATGTAACCCAGATAGACTTGCCAAGAGGTAAATTTTCCGGATTGAAACAGGTGGAGGAGATACTAAAGAATATTAATGGAATAGAGTTTATACATCTAGGCGAGAAAGATGTAGTAAGACATAAATTAGTACAATATATAATTAAAGCTTACGAGAAATACGAAGAAGAAAACATATCTGAAACCGATTTATTTGATTAGTAAGCACGGGGGTAAAGTATGGAAAAGGCAAAGAAGTCTAAATTCATGAGAGCTTCGATATTGGTATCTGTATTTCTAATAGTTTATGGCATACTGATGATTACCTCAGCTCCAAAAAAATACAGTTTAAATATCGGAGATATTGCTGATGTTGATATTGATGCGCCTGCTAACATGGTTGACAAGGTTGCTACTGAGATGATGCGTAGAGAGGCAGCTAATAATGTGCAGCCTATTTACAAGGTTGATCTTACTGTGCAGATTGAGCTAGAGAAGACAATAGAACAATTTTTTGACCAGCTTGAAGAACAAAGGAATAACGAAGAATTGAGCCTGGAAGAAAAACTTCGAAACATTGAAAATAACCACGCAATAGAATTGGACAAGGCATCCTATGAATTGCTCCTTACTTCTTCTCCGCAGGAGCTTATACAAACAAAAGAGAATATTAAATACCTAATAAACCAAATCTTAAATGAAAGACTTAGTCTAGAACAGATGGAAAGTAAGAAAGAAGAAATAGTTGAATTTTTTACTAAGTTGCCAAAGCAGAACAAGCTCAACGATATAGGAGCACAGATTGCTGTAACTATAATAAAACCTAATCTTCTCTATGATGAAGAAGAAACTGAGCTAAGGAGAGAAGAAGCGAGGGCGGATATAGAGGAAATATTGATTAAAAAAGGAACAAGGATAGTAAGCAAAGGGCAAGAAGTTAATGAACAACAGATACAATTGCTTAAAGCTTATGGACTTCTAAAGGACGAAAACGGAAAGGATATGAGGATAAGTTTTTCCTATGGTGCTTTGTTAATGGCAACTATGATAGTATTTTGCTTATATATTTGGCGCTTATGCCCAAATGTATGGACAAGCAATTCTGTATTGCTGATGGTCTGTATCAATATTATTATTACATTGATGATAGCGGTAGGAACAAGACCTATTTCTCATTATATGATGCCAATCCCTGCATGTGCCTTTATTGTAACAATTTTAGTAAATACCAGAATAGCTATTGTTACAAATATAGTTTTGGTTATAGCCATTGGTTTCTTGACGGAATTTAATACAACTCTAATGGTAGCTTTTCTGTTGTCCGGAGTATTAGGTTCTATAATAGTTGCAAAAACTCACCATAGAAGTATGGTCATATATGCTGGATTAGCTTCAGCTTTGATAAATACTATTTCCATAGTGAGTTTTGGTTTGATAAACAATATCGAGATCAAATACTATATATATGATGTGACCTATGGCATTGTAGGAGGAATCTTTACTTCAGTGCTCACAATAGGTCTGCTTCCCTTTTTCGAATCGGCTTTTGATATAATAACACCTACAAAGTTACTGGAATTGACTAACCCCAATCAACCACTCTTAAGGAGACTTATGATCGAAGCTCCCGGTACTTATTATCATTCCATATTAGTAGGAAATCTTTCCGAAGCGGCAGCAGAAGAGGTGGGTGCAAATGCTTTGCTTTGTAGAGCCGGTTCTTATTATCATGACATTGGGAAACTAAAGAGACCTTATTTTTTCAAAGAAAACCAAATGACACAAGACAATCCTCATGATAAAATTTCACCTAATCTTAGTGCATCAATTATAATATCCCATGTTAAGGATGGAGTAGAAACTGCTAAGAAAAATAAGCTTCCTTCGAGAGTAATAGATATAATAAGCCAGCATCATGGGGATACACTGGTAGCTTACTTTTATCATAAAGCTCTTAAGGCTCAAGGGGAAGAGACTGTAGAGGAAGATAAATTCAGATATCCCTGGCAAAAGCCTCAATCCAAGGAAGCTGCCATAGTAATGCTGGCGGATTCTGTTGAAGCCTTTGTCAGATCTCTCAGTGAGCCTTCAAAAGAAGAGGTTGAGAAAGGAGTAAGAAAGATAGTTTTTGACAAAATAAATGATAATCAGCTTAGCGAGTGCAGCCTAACACTTAAGGATATGGAAAGTATTATTCAGGCTTTTGTAAAGGTTCTTGAAGGCATATTCCACGAAAGAATTGAATACCCTGAGAATCTTAAAGAGATTTAATATATAATACAGCAAAGACATTAAAACTGATAGAGTAGACATACGAACTTAGAGCATAGAGGGAGACCTGACATTATACTGTAGGAAACCAAAACATTTAATGATTAAAGGAGAGGGTAGATTGGCAGTATTAATAGATAATAGACAGAACCATATTGATATATCCAGCGATAAGGAGATATTGGTGGAAAGGATTGTTAAAGCTGTTTTAGACTATGAAAAATGGGATGAAGAAGTTGAGGTAAGTATATCGTTTGTAGATAATAAAGAAATTCAGAATCTCAATAGGGAGTTCAGAAATATAGATGCTCCTACGGATGTTTTGTCATTTCCTATGTTGGAATATGAGGAAGGAAGTGATAATGAAGCTTATTCAGAAGAAGATTATATTGAAGCAGAAATACCTTTGGGGGATATAGTCATATCCACAGAGAAGGTCATTGAACAATCAAAGGAATATGGTCACAGTCAGGACAGGGAATTAGCTTTTCTGCTAGTGCACGGAATGCTTCACTTGTTAGGTTACGACCACATGAATGCTGAAGATGAACAGATTATGTTTAAAAAACAAGATGAAATACTGGACATGCTCAATATCAAAAGATAATCACTGACTATAATCTTATGTGGAAGAGGGGTTACAATGAAAACATCATGGAAACTTTTATTAATAATTATTGCCATTGCTGCAATGCTAGTTTCTGCTTGTCAGCCTAAAGAAGAACCGAAAGAGACTGAGGAAACCATAAATGTTGAAGAAGAACCAATAGTAGAACCGGAGCCTGAAATAGTTCCAGTAAATAAATATATATGTCCCCTTACCGGTATAGGGGTAGAACAAGAGGCGGACATAAAATATAGACCAGTAGCTGTTATGATAGATAATGAAAGAAGTGCCAGACCTCAATCAGGCATTACAGAGGCAGATATAGTTTTCGAAATGCCTGTAGAAGGTAATATTACCAGGTATATGGCAGTATATCACCATACACCTTCAGAAAAGATTGGTCCTGTAAGAAGTGCAAGGCCATATTTCATAGACAAGGCTTTGGAACTTGGAGCAATATATGTGCACTGTGGGGGAAGCCCACAAGCCTTGAAGGATATAAAGGATTTAAAAGTAGATGCCTTTGATGATTTGGCAGGTACTCCAGTTTATTGGAGATCCACAGACAGAAAGATGCCACATAACCTATACACCAATACAAAATTCATAAGAGAAGTGGCGCAAACAAAAAAAATAGAAAAGGACACTGCTCCTAAATATTTTAAATTTAGTGATGAATTTTTTATTCCTGAAGGAGGAAATGGTCAGAAAGTAGTAATAAACTATGATAAAAATTATAAGGTATCATACATATATAATAATGATGAAAAAGTATATTATCGCCAGATTAACGGTGATAATATGAAGGATAAAGAGAACAAAATGGATATAAAAACAACCAACATCATAATCGAAAAAGTAGGTATCAAGGTTTTAGACAGCGCAGGCAGACTCGCAGTTAGTAATATTGGCAAAGGAAGGGGTTATTTGCTGACAGGTGGAAAGCTTGTAGAAATAGAATGGAGCAAATCAAGCCGAAGTGGGAAAACTACATATAATAATCTAAAGGGAGAAGAAATAGTAATAAATAAAGGCATCACTTGGATTCAGGTAGTACCGGATTATACCAAAATCGAATTTGGAGAGTGATTAAATGGATTATGAAAATTTAATTGAGAAGGCTAAAGAAGTCAGAGAAAGAGCTTATGTCAAATACTCCAATTTTAAAGTAGGGGCTGCATTGCTGTGCAAATCCGGTAGAATATACACCGGATGTAATATTGAAAATGCTTCCTATGGTGCAACAATATGTGCTGAAAGAGTAGCATATACAAAGGCTATTTCGGAGGGCGAGAAGGAATTTGAAGCAATTGCAATTGTCAGCAGCGGCGATGGAATAGCATATCCCTGCGGTATTTGCAGACAGTTTATGTCCGAATTCGGTATGGATTTAAAGCTTATATTTACTGATGGGCATAAGATTGAAACTTATAGATTACATGAACTCCTACCTCATGCATTTACTGAATTTGAAGCTGAAGTTGAAGGAGGTAGTTGATTTGGATGCAAACTTCAAATCCGGCTTTGTGTCTATAATCGGAAGACCCAATGTGGGCAAGTCAACTCTCATAAACACCTTAATGGGAGAGCGATTAAACATAATATCAGAAAAACCTCAGACCACTAGAAATACTATAAGGACCATACTCACCCATAAGGATTATCAAATTGTTTTCCTAGACACCCCAGGAATTCATAAGCCAAAGCATAAATTGGGCGAATACATGGTTAGTGCTGCTGTTCAATCACTTAAGGGTGTAGATGTGGTGGTTGTGCTAATAGATTGTTCTACTCATATCGGTAGTGGTGACATATATATATTTGAATCAGTGAAAAATATAAAAACAAGAAAAATACTTGCGCTGAATAAAATTGATAAAATATCAAAAAGAGAATTAGAAGGCGTTCTGGCGAAGATCACATTATACGAAGATATTTTCGACAGCATTGTGCCTATATCTGCAAAAATGGGAAATAATACAGACGATTTGATAACAGAAATAGTTAAATTTCTACCAGAAGGTCCTATGTATTTCCCATCAGATATGATAACCGATGTTCCAGAAAAATTTATTGTTGCCGAGTATATAAGAGAAAAAATATTGCTTCTTACAAAGGAAGAAATACCTCATGGAACTGCAGTTGAAGTCACTTCAATGAAAGAAAGGGATAATAAAGATCTTATAGATATTGAGGCTACCATATATTGTGAAAAAGAATCCCATAAGAGAATCATCATTGGAAAGCAGGGATCCATGTTAAAAGCAATAGGAAGCAGAGCAAGGGTTGACATAGAAAACCTATTGAATTGCAAAGTTAATTTGCAGCTTTGGGTTAAAGTGAAGAGAGACTGGAGGGACAATCTGTCAGCTCTTAAAGCCCTAGGATTTAATTAGAGGTGTAATATGGCTATACTAAAGACCCAAGGTTTGGTCTTAAAATATACAGATATAAATGAAGCAGATAGAATACTAACTGTATTGACAAGAGATAAGGGCAAAATCAAGGCAATTTCAAAAGGCTGCAGGAGACCTAAAAGCAGCCTTCTGCCAAGCAGCGAGCTTTTTGCCTTTAGTGATTTCATATTATATAAGGGTACAAGTTTCTACCATGTAAGTTCAGGAGAACTTAGAGAATCCTTTTATGACATAAGAAATGATTTATTAAAGCTGTCCTACGCAGTTTATTTTACAGAATTGGCAGATACTGTGACAGATGAAGATATACCAAGCGAAAGACTATTTATAATTTTATCAAAGACACTATATTATTTATCCAGAAATGAAATACCAATAGGAATATTATCATGCGGGTACCAGCTTAAACTTATGGACTTAAGCGGTTTTAGACCACAGATTAAAAAATGTGTTAATTGTGGCAGTGAAGAGAATTTGCAGAAGTTCAGCATAAAATTAGGAGGTGCCTTATGTAATCTTTGCTTTGAGCATGACAAAAGCGCAATAAAAATTAGTGCAGGAACATTAGAAACAATTGGATACTTATTGTCCACACCAATTTCAAGATTAAATACAATAAAAATTGATAATACTATTTTTATAGAGATTGATAAAATCATTGTGGACTTTGTCCAAAATCATTTGGACAAAAGATTTAAATCCATGGATTTTATCAATAGTATAAAAAGCCTCGAAAGAGAATAATTCATTGGTCAATGAAAGGAGAATGCGGAGTGGACATTACGCTGGATAAAATAGACATAATTAGAGACAGAACCGGCGTTTCATATAAAGAAGCCCGGGAGGCTCTAACACTTGCTAATGGTAATGTGGTAGATGCATTGATAAATATTGAGGAATCTAATAACAAGAACTGGACAGAGACCATATCTGTTAAGGGTAGCGAGCTTGTAGACAAGTTAAAAACCATAGTCAATACAGGAAATATCAATAGAATAAGAATAAAGAAAGATGATGTTGTTATACTGGATATACCTGTTACAGCAGGAGCCATAAGTGCAGTAGTTATGCCCAAAATAGCTGCTATCGGTACTGCTGCAGCATTGCTGACCAAATGTACAATTGAAGTAGAAAGGCAAAATAAGGGAACAGTTAATGTTTCAGAAGCAATCAATACTACTGTAAGTAATGTGGCGGATAAAGTTAAAGATTTCGCAGATGATCTAAAGAATGCAACCCAAAATGTCGCTAACAATAGTGTGGTTGCAGATAATAATATTGATACTGGTTGCTGTCCGGAAATCAATACGGAATTGCCATAAAGCCTATTGACAAAAGAAAATGATTTTGCTAGATTAAATTACAAGAGTTATTTATGACTGTAATACAAATACAAAAGTTATTTATGGCTGTGATAGAGAGGAGTAACTATAAATACAATTTTAGAGAGCTGATGGTTGGTGAAAATCAGTATTGATTTATAGTGAAGGCACTCTTGAGCCAATGTGGATAAGAGGGCGGCTTTAGCCGACCAATAAGGGTGGAACCGCGGAAGTCAACCTTTCGTCCCTTGCAGGGATGAAAGGTTATATTTTTTATTACAGAAAGTTGGGAGGAAATGAAATGACTTTTCAAGAGATAATTCTAACATTACAAAACTATTGGGCTAAGCAAAACTGTGTTATAGCCCAGCCTTATGATGTGGAAAAAGGAGCAGGTACCATGAGTCCTTATACATTTCTCAAGGCATTAGGTCCTGAACCATGGAGAGTTGCATATGTAGAGCCATCCAGGAGACCTGCCGATGCCAGATATGGTGAAAACCCAAATAGAGTCTACCAGCATCACCAATATCAGGTAATACTGAAGCCATCTCCAGATAATATACAGGATTTGTATTTAGGGAGCCTTATGGCCCTTGGTATAGACCCTAAAAAACATGATATAAGATTTGTTGAAGACAACTGGGAAGCTCCAACTCTTGGTGCCTGGGGATTAGGCTGGGAGGTTTGGTTAGATGGTATGGAAATAACTCAATTTACATACTTCCAGCAAATAGGTGGTTTTGATTGTGAACTGGAATCTGCAGAACTTACTTATGGATTAGAGAGAATTGCCATGTATATACAGGAGAAGGATAATGTTTTTGACATTGAATGGGTTGATGGAGTTACCTATGGGGACTTCTTTAAGATGGCGGAAGTGGAGCATTCAAAATATAGTTTTGAAGTGGCTGACACTAAACTGTTATTTGATTTTTTCGATTCTTATGAAGCAGAAGCTAAGAGAGTAATAGAAGAAGGACTTATACTTCCTGCCTATGATTATGTTTTAAAATGTTCTCATACCTTTAATGTATTAGATGCTAGAGGCGCAATAAGTGTAACAGAGAGAACAGGATTTATATCAAGGGTGCGAAACTTAGCAAGAATGGTAGCTCAAGCTTATTTAAAACAAAGAGAAGCTATGGGTTATCCCTTGATTAAAAAGAAGGCTGACATTGATTCAGATAGATAAGAAGGAGGAGAGCGAAGTGGCTAAAGACTTAGTCTTTGAAATAGGTACGGAAGAAATACCTGCAAAATTTATGAATAGAACATTAGAGCAATTAAAAGAGATTGCAACAAAGGCACTATTAGAAAACAGAATTGGATATAAATCTCTTGAAACATATGGTACACCTAGGAGGCTTGTGCTTTATGTAAAAGACATGGCTGAAAAGCAGGAAGACTTAGAAACAGAAATAAAGGGTCCTTCAAAAAAGGCTGCATATGATAATGACAATAATCCAACTAAAGCTCTTTTAGGTTTTGCAAAAGGAAATGGGTTGGATATAAAGGATATATATATAAAAGAACTATCAGGCGTAGAATACATTTATGGCAAGAAGCATCTTGCAGGAATGGATACAAAGGAAGTATTGAAAACATTGCTGCCTGATATACTAACATCCATAAGTTTTCCCAAATCCATGAAATGGGGGAATAAATCCTTCAGATTTGCCAGACCTGTGAGGTGGCTAATGCCCATTTTTGGTGATGAACTCATTGACTTCAATAAGGATGATATAATCTGTAGCAAATTTACCAGAGGACATAGGGTTTTATCTACAGGTGAAATAGAGATAGATAGTGCAAATGAATACTTTGATAAACTTAGAGAAGGCTATGTGATTGTGGACCAGAACGAGAGAAGAGAGATAATCAGAAGGCAATGTGAAGATATTGCACGAGAGAATAATGGTAAGATCATACAAGACGATAGTCTTCTGGAAGAAATAGTATACCTGGTAGAATACCCTACCGCTTTGTTGGGAAGCTTTGAAGAAGATTATTTGAAACTTCCTAAGGAAGTCATAATAACACCTATGAAAGAGCATCAGAGATATTTCCCTATAGAAGATGATAAGGGGAATCTGAAAAATAATTTTATTGCTGTTAGAAACGGTGATGACAGCTTCATTGACATAGTGCGACAGGGGAATGAAAAGGTTTTAAGAGCAAGACTATCCGATGCTGAATTTTTCTATGAAGAAGATAAGAAAGTATCCCTCGAACAATGTGTAGAAAAACTTAAATATGTAGTATTTCAAGAGACCCTAGGGACCATATATGATAAGACTATGAATATAATGAATAATTCTTCTTACTTAGCAGGGGAATTAGGATTAGAAGATAGTCAAAAAACTATGTTAAATAGAGCTGCTTACTTAGCTAAAGCTGATTTGGTCACCAATATGGTTAAAGAATTTGACGAACTTCAGGGCATAATGGGAAGAGAATATGCCTTGGCTCAGGGAGAGAGACCAGAAGTTGCAAAGGCCATTGAAGAGCATTATATGCCCAGAAATGCAGGAGATAACATGCCTGGATCACTTATTGGGGCAATAGTAGGTATTGCAGATAGAATCGATACCATAAGCGGTTGTTTCTCCATAGGAATACAGCCAACTGGTTCTCAGGATCCCTATGCATTAAGGCGCCAGGCTATAAGCATAATAAACATTATTCTAGATAAAGAACTCCATATTAATCTTAACACTCTTGTAGAAAAGGCTATTTCACCATTTGTAGAGAAGAGAATAATCAAAGATGAACCATCAAAAGTAGTAGATGATATTATGGAATTCTTCAAGCAAAGACTGAAAAATGTATTATTGGATAAAAATTATGAATATGATGTTATTGATTCAGTATTAAAAGCTGGATTGACTGACATACAGGATAGTCTTCTGAGGGTTAAAGAACTTTCAAAGTGGAAGAGCCAAGAGGAGTTTTTAGATATAGCATTATCATTCAACAGAGTAAGCAATTTGGCTTCCAAGGCAGAAAGCGCAGATATAAATACCGAGCTTTTAGCTGAAGAGGCAGAAAAAGAGCTATATGATTCCTATATTGATGTACGCAGCAAATTTAATAAGGCCATGGAAAAGAAAGAATATGATAATGCATTAAAAACTTTGATGTTTATGAGAAAACCTATAGACCACTTTTTCGACAGTACTATGGTAATGGTTGAAGATGAGAATGTAAGAAGAAACAGATTAGCCATGCTTAAGGCTATAGAGAATATGATGATAAGGTTTGCTGATTTGTCTTTGATTGTTGTTAATAAATAAATCTTATGTGATGTAAAGGGTATGCATTTAAGTTTTTAGGTGCATACCTTTAATATTATTCTATACAATATATATTTCAATATTGCAAGACGAGTTTTTTTTATGATAATATACATATATGTGCTATATTATTTTTGAATTAGTATAGCACATATTGATGAATGATAATATAAATATATTATGGAAGAGGGTGAACCCTATAGAATTAACAAAAAGGCAGAATAAAATAATCGAGTTAGTAAAAAAATATCAGCCTATAACTAGCGAGCATATTGCTGAGAAACTTAACATGACTAGGGCAGCCCTGAGGCCGGATCTTACTATTCTTACTATGGCAGGTTTTCTGGAAGCAAGGCCAAAGGTTGGGTATTTGTACTCCGGTAAACCTTTAAATAATATGATTTCCGATTTTATCAAAAACTTGAAGGTCGAAAACATAAAATCCACTCCTGTCGTAGTATCAGAAGAGACCACCATATATGATGCGGTAGTTACTTTGTTCTTAGAGGATGTAGGCACTATATATGTTCATAACAGCGGCTTACTAACTGGTGTTGTATCAAGAAAGGATTTTCTAAAAGTAGCCTTAGGAAAGACTGACATTCACAAAGTACCGGTAGGGATAATAATGACCAGGATGCCAAACATAGCATATGTTAGAGATGAAGACAATGCATATGACGCAGCAGCAAAAATAATACAGCATGAAGTGGATAGTGTTCCTGTTGTAGAACCAGCATCCACTGAGAGTGGTAAAAAAGGTTACAAAATTACCGGAAAGGTATCAAAAACAAATATAACAAAACTTTTTTATGACTTATGTAACGATAAATTAGGAGGGTTATAATTATGGATGAAAAATCAATAATCTATGTAATATCCGATTCAATTGGTGAAACTGCAGATCAGGTAACAAGAGCAGCTGCGGCCCAATATGGAGGAACTGTAGGAGAAATAAGAAGAATACCTTATGTTAGTGAAAAACAGACTATAAAGGAAATAGTTTATGAAGCAAAGCAACACAATAGTATTATAGTATATACAATGGTTATACCAGAGTTAAAAGAATACCTTGAGAAAGAAGCTAAGGAACAAGGTGTTGTTTTTGTAGATGTCATGGGACCTGTAATTGATGCTATTTCTCATATAACAAAATCAAAACCCACCTATACTCCTGGTATCATAAGGCAACTTGACGAAGAATACTTTAGGAAGGTAGAAGCAATAGAATTTGCTGTCAAATACGACGATGGCAAAGATCCTAGAGGAATTAAAAAGGCAGATATAGTTATATTAGGAGTATCAAGAACTTCTAAGACGCCATTGAGCATGTATTTAGCCAATAAGAACCTGAAGGTTGCCAATATTCCTTTAGTACCTGAGGTAGAACCACCGAAGGAAATATTTGAAATTCCATCAAAAAGAATATTCGGACTTACCTCAAGCCCCAATAAATTAAATGTTATTAGGCAGGAAAGACTAAAAGCATTAGGGTTAAGTTTTGAAGCGAATTACGCCAATATGGATCGTATTCTTCAGGAGCTTGACTATGCCGAAAAAATAATGAAAAAGATTGGATGTCCAATCATAGATGTAACTCATAAAGCTATAGAGGAAACTGCAAGCATAATACTAAGGATAATGAAGGAGGAGAATTAATGAATAAACTGGTCTACAGTTTTAGTGAGGGTAAAGCAGAAATGAAGGATTTGCTGGGTGGCAAAGGGGCCAACCTTGCAGAGATGACAAATATAGGTCTGCCAGTACCTCCAGGTTTTACTATCAGTACTAAGGCATGTAATATGTATTATGAAAAAAATGAAGAAATATGGTCAGAATTATCCGATCAGATCTTCGAAAAATTATCAGAATTAGAAAATAAAGTTGATAAGAGGTTTGGAGACAAGGAAAAGCCCTTACTTGTATCTGTAAGATCAGGTGCTAAATTCTCTATGCCCGGCATGATGGATACTATATTAAACTTAGGGCTAAATGACGATACCGTCCAAGCTATACATAAGAATACTGAAAATGAAAGATTTGCTTACGATAGTTATAGAAGATTTATACAAATGTTCGGCGATGTAGTTATGTCTATAGAGAAGTACAAATTTGACAATATATTTGAATCCGTAAAGGAAAAGTATAATGCAAAATTTGATACTGACTTGAATGCAGAAGCATTAAAAGAAGTTGTTGATAGATATAAGAAACTTTACAAACAAGAAATTGGAACCGAATTTCCAGAGGATCCAAAAACACAGCTGATTTTGGCTGTGAAAGCTGTTTTCAGGTCTTGGAATATTGTTTAGTTTTC
>NZ_JAWLCK010000032.1:0-26280 GCF_041687175.1 Lutispora sp. | reverse complement strand
TTTATTGATGGTCAAAAAGTAGGAAGGATAGTAGAGGTAAGCTCCGGTAAGGGAAGAATAAACACCTTTGGTCTTGAAGCAATTCCCAAGGATGGAGACAGGAGCAAATCCATATTCATCGACATAACCAAAAAAGGCGGTCATGTACTCTGGATGCTGGATCCAAGGGTCATAGAAGAAAAGAAACTTACGGATGAGCAAGCTATAGAGAAGGCGAAAAAATTTCTTAAAGAACAAGGCTTTGGGAATCTGACAAATACCTATCATTATAAGAATGATAATACAATAACTGTCACCTTTGTAGCTGTAGAAGGCGATGGCGTGCTGGTATATCCGGACCAGATGAAGGTAAAAATTGCCTTGGATAATGGAGATATAGTGGGTTTTGATGCCTACCCATACCTGATGTCTCACCATGAGAGAAAAATACCAAAGCCATCCATAACAGAAGCCCAGGCAAGAGAAAAGGTGAATAAAAAAATTGAGATAAACAGGGTTAAGCTTGCCATTATACCGCTGCCCGGGGATAAAGAACAGCTCTGCTATGAATTCAAAGGCACATACAATGGAAACGACTACTTTGTCTATATAAATGCAGAAAATGGCAACGAAGAAAACATACTGCGCATAATCAAAGAAGAAAACGGCATCCTCACCCAGTGAGCCACTAGGGGCAGTCCTTTGTGGCTCACATGAACTACGCGTTGTGAATCCTGAGAAGTACCTTAATTTCAAAGGCTAGAAGTTTAGAAAAAAATACAAAAATTTGTCTGTGTAAAAGCGAAAAAAATACACACAATATTATTACAGCCTAAAAAAATAGGAGGTGCGGCCATGAGCAGAAGAGGCCTTATGTCCGAGCAGCTTAAGTATGAAATCGCTAGAGAACTTGGAGTAGACCATATCGTGAGCACGCAAGGCTGGGGTGGAGTCTCTTCGAGAGACTGTGGTAACATCGTAGCAAAAGCTATAGAAATTGCCAATAGAAATGTTGGCGGACAATAACATTTAAAGGAAAATAGGCGGTGAGATTTCTCACCGTCTATTATAATGAAAAATATATTCAGTATAATATGATCCTGTGATATAATATTTACAAATCTTCTAACTAAAGAAACGACCGGTTTAGAATTTAGGGCAGTTTGGCATGGCTAGACTGCCTTTCTTTTAAGGAAGGATGATACAAATGCCACAAAGCATAGTAAAACTAAAGGGAAATACATACTACATAGACAGTGCTGTAAACATAGGCTTAATAAGCGATGATAAGGGTAATACCATAATAATTGATACAGGCCTGGATGATGACATGGGAAGAAAAATATTAAAGTTCATGGGTGAGCAAAATCTTATACCATCAGCAATAATAAACACCCACTCCCACGCAGATCACTGCGGAGGAAACAGCTTTATAACAAAAAGGACAGGTATACCTGTATATGCCTCATATTTCGAGAAGCAACTGATAGAATGTCCTCTTCTTGAACCTTTTTACCTTTTCTCAGCCAGCCCTCTTAAAGATATGAAAAATAAATTTCTAATGGCAAAGGAAAGCACCGTAAATCATATTATAAAAGAAGGAGAAGCCACAATCCAGGGAACAACCCTTGATATTGTTTCCTTATCCGGTCATTCGCCGGGGATGATAGGCATTGCTTCAAAAGATGGTGTACTCTTTGTAGGAGATGCTTTCTTTTCAAAATATATATTAGATAAGCATAGGTTGGCATATTTTACTGATATAAAAAATACCCTCAATACTCTTGAATATTTGAAGGGCTTACAGTATGATTATTTTGTTCCCAGCCACGGAGATGTGCTGGAGGATCCAATACCTACCATAGAAGCCAATATGGAGAGGATAAATGAAATAGCAGACAATATATTGAGTTATTGCAGTGAACCCAGATCCAGGGAGGAAATCACCGCATACATGATAGAACGCTATAAAGTCAAACTAAATATAGGCCAATATTATTTGACCTCATCAACAGTATCTGCATTCCTGTCCTATATGACTGATGAAGGAATGCTGAAGGCAGATATTATACAAAATAATTTAAAATGGATAAGGGTTTAAAGAAACGAAAGGATATGATATACATGGCGAGAGCATTAGCATTGATGTCCGGAGGATTGGACAGCGTATTGGCAGCGAAGATTATTGCAGATCAAGGCATTGAAGTCACAGGGCTTTGTTTCAAGTCAGCCTTCTTCGGAAGCAAAAACGCAGAGAAAATGGCGGCTCAAATAGGAATACCTCTCAAAGTAGTGGATTTTACCGATGAGCATTTAGCCATGACCAAAAAGCCAAAGCATGGCTATGGCAAGAATATGAACCCTTGCATAGACTGTCATGCAATGATGCTGAACTATGCAGGCAAGATAATGGAAGAGGAAGGCTATGATTTTCTAGTCACAGGAGAAGTTTTGAATCAAAGGCCTATGTCCCAGAACTATAAATCACTGGAGATTGTAAAAGAAGAATCAGGCTACGAGGATAAGATCCTGAGACCTCTGAGCGCACTAAACCTTCCCCCTACCCAAATGGAGCTCAGCGGGATGGTGGACAGAAGCAAGCTTTTAGGCTTCAACGGCAAGACAAGGAAACCTCAAATGGCTTTGGCTGAAAAACTAGGGATCGTTGAATATCCAAGCCCTGCAGGAGGATGCAGTCTGACAGAGCCTAATTTCGCTGCCAGACTAAAGGATTTGTATGAACATGACAAGGAAAATGCGGATGCCCATGATGTAAGACTTCTGAGAGTAGGAAGGCATTTCCGCCTCACTGACAAGGCAAAAGCCATAAGCACAAGAAACGAAGAAGAATATAAAGTCTTAAGAGAGCTCATCACAGATGACATGCTGATATTTGACACTGCAGAATACAGCGGCTCCACAGTTGTGCTTAAAACCTCAAAAGGTCATAAAGCTTCAAAAGATGAGATAGAGCTGGCTGCAGCCATAGCAGCCCGTTACAGCAAAGCCAGAGATGAAGAATCAGTATTGGTGAAATACAAGAAGCAAAAAGATAGTGAGTATGAATTTGTAAGAGTAAAACCGGCAGATGATGGAGAATTGAAAAATATGATGCTGTAATGTGGAGGTAATTATGGACAAACGACCTATTGGTGTATTTGACTCAGGAATAGGCGGACTGACAGTAGTGAAGGAAATAATGGAGGTTCTGCCTGATGAAGATATAATATATTTTGGAGACACAGCTAGAGTGCCTTATGGAAGCAAATCAAAGGAGACTGTCATCAAATATACTTTTCAATGCATAAGATTCTTGCTGGAAAAGGGAGTTAAGGCTATAGTCATAGCCTGCAACACTGCCAGTGCAGCCAGCCTGGATGTGGTTCAGCAAAGCTTTGATTTGCCCATAGTGGGAGTGGTGGAGCCAGGAGCTGTTACTGCCTGCAATGTGACGAAAAGCAAAAAAATAGGCATAATAGGTACAGAAGGAACTGTCTCCAGCGGAGCCTATGAGAGGGCTATATACAATATAGACAACAGTGTGAAAATGAAACTTAAAGCCTGCCCCTTGTTTGTGCCTATTGCGGAAGAAGGATGGCAGGATACGGATATAGCCAAACTTACCGCTGAAAGATATCTGGGAGACTTTCGAAACAGCGATATAGATGCACTGGTGATGGCCTGTACCCACTACCCTCTCCTGGAAAAAACCATAGGAAAAGTGGTGGGGAAAGATATACGACTGGTGAACCCTGCATATGAGACAGCTAAGGTGCTGGAGAAGATGATAAACTCCAACGGTCTGAAAAATGAAAGACCACACAAGGCTGAATACAAATACTACGCCAGCGACAATCCGGTAAAGTTTAAAAAAGTAGGCGAAAACTTCCTAAGCAAACCTATCGGATGGGTGGAGAAGATAGATATAGAGAAGTACTAGGGTATTCCTCTATAGTCTTGTTACGTGCTGCGTGGCCTAGGGTGATCCTCTAGGGTCCTGGCACGTGACGCGAGTATTTAAGTATTCCTCTGGGGTCTTGGTTGCGGCACGCGTCCCGAGTCCCGTATCACGAGTCACGAATCGTGACCCCGAAGTCCTACCCTAATACTAGAAGCCAGAGATATACTGAAGCTGTCATCTTGAACCTCATACATGTCATCCTGAGCGCAGCGAAGGATCTGGGACCCAGATGAAATACCTGGGCCCTAGCGTAGTAGGGAACGGTTCATAACCGTTCCGTGACCCTAGAGCCTCACCCTAATGCCAGCAGCCAGAGGCTAGAAGCTAGAAGCCACTAATATATAAATTTAAGTGTTTTTAGTAGTTTCAAATGCAAAATCTATGTTATAATAATATGGGCAGGTAGTGATACCTGCTAATTCTAGACCCTATGTGCCGAATAATTGGCAAAGGAAATGTTGAAAAATGTGGAGGTGGGTGACGATGATAGACTCTCTCTTCAAGGAAAATATTGAGGAAATATTGGACCACATAGATGATGGCATACATATCGTCGATAGCTCAGGCAGAATCATATATTATAATAAGTTTGCTGCAGAGTTGGACGCTATAAACCCGGAAGAGGCCATAGGCCGTCATATACTCGAAATATACCCATCCCTTACAGCCGAAACCAGTACAATATTGCAAGTCATAAAAAACGGTAACCCTATATTAAATCATCAGCAATCTTTCAGAAATTATAGAGGACAGGTAATAACAACACTAAACACTACCATCCCAATCAGATCAGGAAGAAAGATAATCGGAGCCGTAGAGATATCCAAAGATATAACTGAAGTAAAAAAATTGTCAGAAAGGGTTGTAGATTTACAGGCAGAACTCTTGAAAGAAGCTCGACCCCAGAGAAAAAAAGATAGCAGCGGAGCCATATATAACTTTGCTGATATAATAGGAATTACAGAAGTCATGCTTAAACTAAAAAAAGATGCTCTATCTGTTTCAAACTCCCCATCTCCTGTAATGGTCTATGGTGAAACGGGCACAGGCAAGGAACTTCTCGTTCATGCCATACACAATGCCAGCCCAAGGCGTAACAAACCTTTTATCGCCCAAAACTGTGCAGCCATACCTGATACATTGCTGGAAAGTATACTATTTGGAACTGTCAAAGGAAGCTTCACAGGTGCCGAAAACAGACCCGGTCTGTTTGAACTGGCCAATGGAGGTACTCTATTTCTTGATGAGGTAAACTCCATGTCCACAAACCTTCAGGCTAAGCTTCTGAGAGTGCTTCAGGACGGCAATGTAAGGAGGGTAGGAGACACTAAGGTCACCCATGTGGATGTAAGGATCATGACAGCCATAGGCACAGATCCCAGAGAAGCCTTGGCAAATAGGAGCATTAGAGATGATCTTTTCTATAGACTTAGCGTAATATCTCTGAGGATGCCGCCTCTTAGGGAGAGATATGAAGACATACCTGTATTGGCTGAGTTCTTTATAGAAAAGTACAATAAAATACTGGGTAAGAATATCAAAGGGATAACCCAAAGCGCTATGGATTTCTTTATGTCATATCCGTGGTACGGGAATGTAAGGGAATTGGAGCATGCCATAGAAGGAGCCATGAATATGGCAGATGGAAATGAGATAACACCTAAGTCGCTGCCTCACTATCTTCAGGACACCTATGTTAAAAATAAGTCAAAGTTAAAGAAAGCTGAGATAAAGCCCCTCACAGAGACTATCAACAAAGTTGAGAGTATCATGATTCAAAGAGCCATGCAAAAAACCGGCGGTAATATTACCAGAGCCGCGGAGATCCTCGAAATTCCCCGGCAAACCTTACAATACAAGATAAATAAATACGATATCAAGATATAGAGCCTAAAATTCGGCGATATAAAAGGAGCAAATGAGCTAAACATAGCTATTTGCCCTTTTTTTGATATGGCATATTTCTTGCAATGTTTAATTTTTGAAAAAATAAATAATGAATATTCAAGTTAAAAAATTAACGATGTTAGGAGGAGTATTATGCTAAAAGGATGCAAATATGGTACACACAGGGTTATTGAACCCAAGGGAGTGCTACCCCAGCCTGCCAAAAGAATAGACAACAACATGGATGTACTTTATGACAATGAAATTCTTATAAATGTTCAGACTCTGAATATAGATTCAGCCAGCTTCACACAGATAGAGGAGCAGGCTGGCGGCGATGAAGCAAAAATCGCAGAAATCATGAAAGGCATTGTAGCAGAGAGAGGCAAGCACCAGAATCCAGTTACAGGCTCCGGCGGAATGCTCATAGGTACAGTAGAAAAGATAGGAGAAGCTTTGGAAGGCAAGACAGATTTAAAGGTTGGCGACAAAATCGCTACTCTGGTTTCTCTTTCATTGACACCTCTTCGTATAGACAAGATTAAAGAAATCAGAAAAGAGATAGACCAGGTTGACATAGAAGGAAAAGCAATACTATTCGAAAGCGGAATATATGCTAAGATTCCTGCAGATTTACCTGAAAAGCTTGTACTATCAGCTCTGGATGTTGCAGGTGCACCAGCCCAGGTTGCAAGACTTGTAAAACCAGGCGACACTGTGCTTATCATTGGTGCAGGCGGCAAATCCGGAATGCTTTGCTGCTATGAAGCCAAAAAGAGAGCAGGAGTTACAGGCAAAGTTATAGGCCTATGCCATAGCCAGAAGAGCACAGAAAGACTTAAAAAACTTGGCTTCTGCGATGTAGTATTCTCAGCTAATGCTCAAATTCCTACAGAAGTGATGAATAAGGTTGCAGAACTGACAAATGGAGAAATGGCTGATATAACCATCAACAACGTAAATGTACCTGATACAGAAATGACAAGCATACTCTGCACAAAGAATACCGGATTGGTATACTTCTTCAGCATGGCTACCAGCTTTACAAAGGCAGCTTTGGGAGCAGAAGGTATAGGCAGCGATGTTACAATGATAATAGGCAATGGCTATACAAAGGGCCATGCAGATATAACTCTCCAGATACTCAGAGAATCAGAAGCTATAAGAAACATATTCACAGAGCTTTATGCATAATTGAACTATGAACTAAGAGTGAGCCAACGGGGACGGTTGGACCTGGCTCACAATGGGCTAATGGGGATACCAAACACCATGTAGGGAGCGGTTCATAACCGCTCCGTGCCCCAAGCCACCCGCAACCCGCAACCCGAATCACGGGTCACGAGTCAGGACGGAATAGAATTACCCTAGGCAACGCTACCGATTAAATATATATAGGAGGTTTGATTCATGAGACATTATAATGAAATAGAACTATGGAAAGATGTTACTCCAGAACAATGGAATGATTGGAAATGGCAGGTTACTAACAGAATCACAACTGTCGAGCAACTAAAGAAGGTTATAAACATCACTCCGGAAGAAGAAGAGGGAATCAATAAATGCCTTAAGACATTGAGAATGGCTATCACACCTTATTATGCATCCCTCATGGATCCTGATGATCCTAATTGCCCAATAAGAAAACAGGCGGTTCCAACAAATTTTGAACTTCACAAGGCTGAAGCAGATCAACTGGACCCTCTCCACGAAGATGAAGACTCACCAACACCAGGACTCACCCACAGATATCCTGACAGAGTTCTTTTGCTTATCACAGACCAATGCTCCATGTACTGCAGACACTGCACCAGAAGAAGATTTGCAGGACAGCATGACGATGCACAGCCAATGGAAAAAATAGATAAGGCTATCGAATACATCAGAAATACACCGGAAGTAAGAGACGTATTGCTTTCTGGTGGCGATTGCCTATTGGTAAGAGACGAAACACTGGAATACATCATTAAAAAACTTAGAGAAATTCCTCATGTTGAAATAGTAAGGCTTGGTTCAAGAACACCTGTAGTTATGCCTCAGAGAATTACTCCTGAACTAGTAAACATGTTGAAAAAATATCATCCTATCTGGTTGAACACTCATTTCAACCATCCAAAGGAAGTTACTCCAGAAACTATTAAGGCCTGTGCAATGCTGGCTGATGCAGGCATACCTCTAGGAAATCAATCCGTTCTTTTAAGAGGTGTAAACGACTGCGTTCATATCCAGAGAGACCTTGTTCACAAACTTGTAAAGATGAGAGTAAGACCATATTATATCTATCAGTGTGACTTGTCCTTTGGTATAGAACATTTCAGAACAACTGTTTCAAAGGGTATAGAAATAATAGAAGGCTTGAGAGGCCATACATCAGGATTCTGCGTGCCTACATTTGTTGTTGACGCTCCCGGTGGCGGCGGAAAGACACCTGTAATGCCTCAGTATGTAGTATCCCAGAGCAAGAAGAAAGTAATACTGAGAAACTTCGAAGGTGTGGTAACCACATACACAGAACCTGAATATATTGAAGAACCATGCAACTGCCCTGTATGCAAGAAGGAAAAAGAAGACAAACTCAGCGGTGTAGCTGGACTGCTCCAAGGCAATGCATTAAACCTTGAACCAACAGAAATGCTAAGAAAAGAAAGAGCAAAAAAGAGACAAAAATAAACGGGACACCAGGAACAGCCTGTCATCCTGAGCGCAGCGTTGTAGGGAACGGTTCATAACCGTTCCGTGACCCTAGCGCGCTACCCTAATGCACGAGCCACGAGTCAGGACGGAATAGGAATACCCCAGGCAACGCAGCACGTAACAACATAATATAAGGAGAACAACATGAAACTTATAGATCTTATCTACCCAAACAATAGAATAGTTTCCATAGTGGGCACTAGCAAAAATGCAGGCAAAACCGTAACACTAAACGAAATCATCCTCCAGGCTGGAGATAAGGGTATACCTATCGCCCTTATCTCCACCGGCAGAGACGGTGAAAGACGTGATGTGCTTACAGAGACGGAGAAACCGCCTGTTTTTGTACACAGGGGAACCATAATAACCACTGTGGAAAATGCAATAAAACCTGAGTATGCAGGCATAGAGATATACTCTGTAACCGATTACAACACACCCATGGGGCGGGTGGTCATTGGACGGGTTGTTGAAGATGGATATGTGGAGATATCCGGGCCCTATTCATCCCGAACCATAAAGGGCATGTGTGAAGAAATGATGACCTTCGGAGCAGAGCTGGTCCTCATAGACGGATCCTTAGACAGGCGAGCCTCGGCAGCGCCCTTCGTCTCCGACGGCACCATACTGGCTACAGGAGCAGCCTTAGCCAGATCTCAGGATTTGGTCATAGATAAGACAATGCATATAATAAACACATATTCAATACCTCAGGTAGACAGAGGCGAGATTCGAGACTTGGCAGAGAGCATAATCGAAGAGGGCAGAACCGGACTCATAAATGAGGATCTATCCATAACCTATGTGGACACTCTTACATCTTTGAGAAGCGGTAGCCTTATAGCCCAAGCCCTCACAGAAGACACAAGATATGTGGTGCTCTCCGGGTCAGCCACTGTGGATACCCTGAAGGATATTGTGCAAAATAAAAAGAGCGAAATAACCATTCTCGTGAAGGATGGAACCCGTGTTTTCATCCCTCAAAGAGAGCTTCATCTGCTGCAAAAAATGGGTCTTAACCTCAATGTAGTAGATGCAATAAATATTATTGCGGTTACAGTAAACCCTTATTCCCCCGAAGGCTATTATTTCGACTCTGCAGCCTTCCTGGAAAACATGAGAAAAGCAATACCTGATATCCCAGTGTATGATGTGATGCAAGGGGGAGATGGTTATGGATATTAATAAGAGGACATTTAAAGTCCTTGATATAGATAGGGTGCTTGGTGATCTGCACCCTATAACCCCTTTTGGTATCAAGCTCAAAAGCCTTATGAAGCCTTACAACAGGGAAGAAGAAGAGGCACTTAGGGAAGAATTAGACAGAGTGGAAAAGATAAGAGAGCTTGTAGATACCCAAAGAGCGGTTTTTGTTGAAATCAGAACCCATATGAGAGGAATAAAAGATATAAGAAAATCAGTAGAAAGATGTATGGAAGGCGGGGTTTTGAACTCTGTAGAGTTTTTTGAGTTAAAAAACCTTATATCCATCACGCGCTCAATTTCCCAGAGTCAATCAGCCCTTCATTGGAAAATTCCCGAAAAGTTCAAGATTCATGTTATGGAAGAAGTAGAAAAGCTTTTGGATCCTGAAAACAGCGGCTTAAAAACCTTCTATATCTATGACTGCTACTCTGAAGCTTTACGAGATCTGAGGGCTGAAAGAGCAAAGGCAGAACATAGCTTGGAAGAAATGAAGAAGGAAAAAGCCAGGGAGATAGAAGCAGAGACAGGCTTGAAGCTTAGAACTACGGGAGATATAACCATAAGCAGGAATCAGACGGATGTGATAAAAAAGCTTATGGAATATCCAAAGCTCCAGGTTTTTTCAGAAACATATATCAATATTACATTCAAAGTGAGACCAGATGAACCAATGGCTCAGCTGATGAAGGAGATAGAAAACCTGAAAGAAAAGGAAGCCTTGGAGGAAATGAAGGTTCTGGAGGAACTTTCCCAAAAAGTTGCTTCTCTGGGACAGGCCATACTGAGAAACATTGATGCCATAGGAAATTTTGACTTGCTGATTGCCAAAGCTTATCTGGCTATTGCCATGAACGCAGTGAAGCCCATCATATCTAAGGACATATGCTGCACCATAAAAATGGGCAGACATCCGGTGGTGGAAGCAGGTCTGAAGAGGAAAGGCAAGACTTTCACACCTATAAGTGTAAATCTCCAAAGGGGTGTGGCAGTGATCACAGGAGCAAATATGGGAGGAAAAACTGTTTCGTTGAAGCTCATAGGCCTTCTGGCAGCAATGATGCAATACGGACTTTTCGTCCCTGCTGAATACATGAAAGCAAGCCTCTGGGACTTCATTTTCATATCAGCAGGAGATGAGCAATCCCTTGACTCAGGACTCTCCACCTTTGGTGCCGAGATGCAGGGAATTAAGGAAATGTTGGATATGTCCGACCAACAGGGCTTGATCCTCATAGATGAACTGGCAAGAGGAACAAATCCGAGAGAAGGTTATGCCATATCCTACGGAATCATAAGTTATCTATTGAAAAAACCCTGCATAACCATAATCACTACTCACTTTGACGGCTTGGTGAGAGAAGGAGTGAAACACCTTCAGGTTAAAGGACTGAGAAATGTGGACTATGGCAAGCTGGGCAATCCGGATGTTATATCCCAATATATGGACTATACACTGATTGAAATAGTGGGCAACACAGGGGTACCCAAAGACGCTATAAACATCTCCCGCCTCATAGGCGTACCTGAGGAGATACTCAAAGAAGCAGAAAATATCTTAGAAAACTGAGAAGCACCGGGGACGGTTCTTTTTGCTTCCACGATTGGGCTACTATGCAGGGAATGGTTCATAACCGCTCTGCATAACGCGTGCCCCGCGCCAGAACCCAAAAGGAATACCATAGTTTTTAGAGACTAGCGACCAGCGACTAGTGACTGACCCCAAAGGAATACCCAGAAAAAATAACACGCGTCACGTATCAGGACGGAAAAGGAATCCCTTGGGCAACGCAGCGCGTGTCAAGACCCAATAGGAATACCCATAAGCATAGAATAAGGAGGTAAAACATGAAAAGCAAGTTGAACCTTGATCAAAGCTTGATCGATAGAGCTAGAAACTCTGCCAGAAATATAGCAGAGGAAGTTCAAAGATTTGTGGATCAACATACCACTGTTGCAGTGGAGAGAACTATTCTCAGGCTCTATGGAGTTGATGGCACTGATGAAATAGGCACTCCACTTCCCAATATAGTAGTAGATAATCTGAAAAAAGCCGGCGGACTATCTACCGGTATTGCATATTTTATGGCAAATGCAGTTCTCAATACAGGACTGACTCCTCAGGAAATAGCTGAAAAAATAGCAGCAGGAGAACTGGATATTACCAAGCTTCCCTTGAAACCTGAAGCGGAGATAAAGGCCAAAGCAGAAGAAATGGCTTTGGCAGCCGTTGAAAGAGTAAGAAAGAACAGGGAGAAAAGAGACGAGTACCTGTCAACCATAGGAGAAGGTCCAAAGCCTTATCTGTATGTAATCGTTGCTACAGGAAATATCTACGAAGATGTGGTACAGGCACAGGCTGCAGCCAGACAGGGTGCAGATGTCATAGCGGTTATAAGGACCACAGGTCAGAGTCTTTTGGATTATGTGCCCTATGGAGCTACTACAGAAGGTTTCGGCGGAACCTATGCTACCCAGGAAAACTTCAGGATCATGAGAAAGGCATTGGATGAAGTGGGAGAAGAAGTAGGCAGATACATCAGACTCTGCAACTACTGCTCCGGACTCTGTATGCCTGAGATAGCTGCTATGGGTGCATTGGAAAGACTGGATGTAATGCTAAACGATGCCCTATATGGTATTCTTTTCAGAGATATAAACATGCAGAGAACCTTTGTTGACCAATTCTTCTCAAGGACCATAAACGGCTTTGCCGGAGTTATCATAAATACTGGAGAGGACAACTACCTCACCACTGCCGATGCAGTAGAAGAAGCCCATACTGTGCTGGCTTCTCAGTTCATGAATGAGCAATTGGCACTGAAAGCCGGAATACCAGAAGAACAAATGGGTATAGGCCATGCCTTTGAAATGGATCCATCCATAGAAAACGGCTTCCTCATGGAGCTGGCTCAAGCTCAGATGGCAAGAGAGATCTTCCCCAAGGCTCCATTGAAATACATGCCTCCTACAAAGTTTATGACAGGAAATATTTTCAAAGGTCATCTCCAGGATGCACTCTTTAACATGATATCCATTTGGACTCATCAGGGCATACAGCTTCTGGGCATGATGACAGAAGCGATACACACACCTTTCATGTCCGATAGAGCTCTGTCAATAGAAAATGCAAAATACATCTTCAACAACATGAGAAATATCGGCGATGAAGTAGAGTTCAAAGAAGGCGGAATAATCCAGACAAGAGCAGCAGAAGTGCTTCAGAAAGCTGCCGACATGTTGGCAGATATAGAAGAAGAAGGACTTTTTGCAACAATAGAACAGGGCAAATTTGGCGGTGTAAAAAGAAGCAGAACCGGAGGAAAGGGCTTGGATGGCGTTGTTGTAAAAGACGACAAGTACATGAATCCCTTTATTCCATTGATGCTGAATCGATAGCCGAGAGGAGGTAGTGAAATGAGTTCAGGTTTATATTCTACCAGCAAAAGAGATTTTAATACCACTTTTGACCCTACCAGGGTTAAACCTTATGGTGACACCATGAATGACGGTAAGGTGCAGCTCAGCTTTACACTGCCCATCGAGGCTGACGAAGTGGGAAAAGAAGCTGCAAGGCTATACGCCATGAAGATGGGTCTTGAAGAGCCAAATGTGGTTTTGGCTCAGGATATGGGAGTTGGCTATGCATTTTTCGTAGTATATGGCAGCTGCATACACACCATAGACATAACCAATATAAAGGTTACGAAAGTTGAATCCACCACCATGTCCATGGAAGAAACAGATCAATACATCAAGGACAATATTGGAAGGAAACTGGTTGTTATAGGTGCATCAACAGGTACAGATGCTCATACCGTAGGCATAGATGCAATAATGAACATGAAGGGATATGCTGGACACTATGGTCTTGAAAGATATGAGATGATAGAAGCCTATAACCTAGGCAGTCAGGTAACCAATGAGGAATTTATACAAAAAGCTGTTGAGCTCAATGCAGATGCCCTTTTGGTATCTCAGACAGTAACCCAGAAAAACGTACACATACAAAACCTAACTAACCTAATCGAACTTCTGGAAGCTGAAGGCTTAAGAGACAGATTCATCGTCTGCTGCGGCGGACCCAGAATATCTCATGAGCTAGCCAAAGAACTGGGCTACGATGCAGGCTTCGGGTCCGGCACCTACGCAGACGATGTAGCCTCCTTCGTAGCAGAAGAAATAGTTCGACGCAAATAAAAATGAGTCACCGGTTCTCGGTGGCTTTTTTTTCGACAAAGACATCCATATGCTATGACGTTTGAAGAGAAAGCCTTTCTTCCATATTTTCATTTATGATATAATAAAACTAGTATATGGAAAGGATTTTTTTATGCCGCGTCGTCCATGAATTCTGAGTTCTACCGGTATATATCATGCGATGATGAGAGGTATCAACTTTATGAAATCCTATCAATTAACAAGAATATAATATATAAAGCATAGTAACCGCAGGGGTGATTTATATAGTTATAAAAATAAGCAATGATGCTGCAGAATATATAAAGCAAAATAGTCAAGACAATTCAATCATACTGCACATGGCAAAATGCGGAGCTGGGTGAAGGGCAGTAACGCAACCCATTGTTAAGATGGGTAAGCCTGAACTGACACAGAGTTTTTCTCAATACAACATCGATGGTATAAATGTATATGTGGCCCAAACCATCAAGCCCCACAGAACAGGGATTAAAATTTATCTTAAAAAAATACTCTGGATAAAAGATTTAGCGGTAGACGGGGTATATATGGATTTGTAGGGAAGGCAAGATAATAATAGAAGTGCCAGTATGTGCAGATTCTCAAATTGACAATAAAATGCTAAAAGATGTGAAACTGCCGGAGAATTGTCTAATTGTAAGTATAAAAAGAGGCAACAAAGAAGTTATTCCAAGGGGGAATACAACTCTGCTTTCCGGAGATATTTTGATTCTCCTGGTGAATGAGAATCAAGAAGCTTCAATAAAGGATAGTCTTATGGAAATGTGCGGGAAACCAATGATTTGATAATATAAAAAGGACAGCTCGGGACAAAAAGAACCGTCCCTGCTGTCCTTAAATATTTCCTGACTATAGCAGATTCTGTATCTCATAGGATTCATATTTTTCTGCAAGCCATGTCTCATAAACTTCTGGCAGCTTCTGATCTGTCAGAGCTTTTATAACTTCTTCCTTGCTTTCTTCATAGGTAGCTTCTTTTGCAGCTTTCTTATCTTCTACCTTTATTATATGGTATCCAAAATCAGTCTTCACTGGATCGCTTATCTTGCCTATTTCCAACGAAAAAGCTGCATCCTCAAATTCCTTTACCATCTGTCCTCTTGGGAAGAAACCAAGATCTCCGCCGTTGTTTTTGTTGCTGTCATCTGTTGAATACTCTTTAGCCAGTTCAGCAAAATCTCCACCAGCGTCCAGCTTGCTTTTTACCTCCAAAGCCTTTTCTTCAGTGTCAACTAAAATATGCCTTGCCTTAACCTGCTCTTCCTCATCGAAGTCAGCCTTGTTCTCTTCAAAATATGTTTTCATCTCTTCTTCTGTTATCTCGACTTTAGGTGCCAAAAGCTTTTCAACAATTATGCTTTTTCTAACATCGCTTCTAATGGCATCCATTGAATAGCCATAAGCAGTTATTGCCTGTTCAAAATTGGATACACCACCATATGCAGCAGCAGCTTTTTCGATTTCTGCATCTACCTCTGAATCCTCAACCACTACATTCTGAGCTTTAGCTTCCATCTCAACGATTTTTTCTGAAATCATATAATCAAGAGCCTGTTGCCCGCTTTGGCTTACCATGAAGTTGTATAATTCATCCTTTGTGATTTTTTCACTGCCTACCTTGGCAACAATTTCCTGACCTCCAGTTCTGCTATTAAAATAAATAGCCTCTGCTAATACCAATAGGATCAATATACCTATTATAATAGCATAAATGTTATTTCCCTTTATTGGTTTTGACACAATCCTCCACACCTTTCTAATTATCTCTTTTGCCTCATCTAGTGTTCAACTCTTAAGTTGAAACAATATAAAACAAACTATTAATATTTTACTACATTATTATTAACTAAACATTAACTTTCTGTGAATTATTTTTGAGCCATCGGTGTCTTTACTAGGCAGGATCAATGGCTGTGGGCGGGGCACATTATTATTGTTGTTAAATAGTACCTATAATATAGCCACTTATTTGGAATTCATTATAAAGGTTTACTGAAAATATCTGAAGAAGTATTAAGCAATATATCAATGAAGAAGTTTTGGAGGGATTGTTTTGAAGCAAGCATTAGAAGGCATTAAGGTTTTGGATCTGACAAGAGTTCTTTCAGGGCCTTATGCGACAATGATTTTGGCAGATATGGGAGCTGATGTAATAAAATTGGAACAGCCAGGAAAGGGTGATGATTCCAGACAGTTTGGTCCTTATGTAGAAGGAGAAAGCGCTTATTTTATGAGCCTTAACAGAAATAAGAGAAGCTTTACCATGAACCTGAAAAAGCCAGAAGCAAAAGAGCTCTTTTTAGAAATGATAAAAAAAGTTGATATTGTTGTGGAAAATTTCAGACCTGGTACTATGGAGAAACTGGGATTGGGATATGAAGTATTAAAAGAAGCCAATCCAAAAATCATATACGCTGCCTGCTCAGGCTTTGGCCACAGCGGACCCTATAGCAAAAGAGCTGCTTACGATGCAGTTGTACAGGCTATGGGAGGATTGATGAGCATTACAGGTCAAAAGGATGGAGAGCCTACAAGGGTAGGAACATCAATAGGAGACATTGTAGCAGGATTATTTACAGCCATAGGTATATTGGCAGCTCTAAACTATAGAAAAGAAACCGGCATCGGACAAAAAGTAGATGTGGCAATGCTTGATTGCCAGGTGGCTATATTGGAAAATGCTATTTCAAGATATGTGGTTACAGGAAATGTTCCAAAGCCTGAAGGCAACAGACATCCATCTATAGTTCCCTTTGAACCATTCGATGCTAAGGATGGTAAAGTTATGGTAGCAGTTGGAAATGACGTATTGTGGGAAAAGTTCTGTTATGCCATAGAAGCAGAGGAACTGCTTGAAGTAGAAGAATATAAGACCAATCCATCAAGAAATGAGCATTATGAAGAATTAAGGCCGAAAATTGCAGAAAAGATGACGAAGAAAACAGTTAAGGAATGGCTGGATATATTAGAAAATGCAGGTGTGCCAAACGGTCCTATAAATACAGTGGATAAAGTGCTTGAAGATCCTCAGGTTCTGGCACGAAATATGATTGTAGAAGTAGAACATGAAGTTGCTGGAAAGCTTAAAATCCCGGGAGTACCTATTAAGATGAGTGAAACTCAAGGAGAGGTCAAGAAAGCAGCCCCAGTTCTGGGTAATGACACTGATGAGATAATATCTGAGCTATTGGGAATGAACAATGAAGAAATAGAACAACTAAAACAAAAGGGAATATTATAAAAAGTTAATAAGCTAGATTCTACTCTAAGGGTTTATCAATGTGTGCCGATTTAACCTCCCAATTATAACCCTTAGAGTTTTTTTGTCGAAATATACACTAATACTGCGATGATAAAATATGGTATAATTTAATCAAACCCAATCGGGAGGGATGGCATGATTAAAAAAGTTGACCATATAGGCATAGCATTGGATAATATAGAGGAATTTGGAACATTTCTAAAAGATGTATTAGGCGTTTCTATGAAGGATATAGAGGAAATACCTCATCGCAAACTTAGAGTTGTCTTCTATCCCATAGGAGATACAGATCTAGAGCTTCTGGAGGAAACAGGAGAAGAAACCACTATATCTGACTTTTTAACTACTAAAGGAAATGGTTATCAACACTTAGCTTTTGAAGTAGAGGACATTGACAAAATGGTTCAGTATATGAGAAGCAAGGCTATAGATTTTATAGAAAAAGAACCTCAAATGGGAGCAAGAAATAGGAAGATTATATTCATAAAGCCTGAATATACCGATGGAGTACTTATGGAATTGTGTCAATGTATTAAAAATGAATAATTGATTGGTAAAAGTTTGGGTAGCGTTTTAGCTATCCTTTTTTTTATATATAAAACAATAACAAGTTGTGTATCAAATGTTCATAACCACATACCAAAGGAAATAGGGCGCAAAAATTGAATTTTTTATATGAATCAAAGTTAAACAATTAACTAATTCAATGAATCTACTTGACATATGAACAAGGAGGTAAACAGATGTTAATCAAAACTGTAATCAGACATGGCGAGTACTATGATTCAGTTAAGCTAATGATTGCCACTAAAGAATTGTCTGAGTTTGAAGGTATAAAAGAAGCCGCAATTCTCATGGGCAGCGACCTCAATAAAGAGGTTCTCAAAAGAACTGGACTTCTCACACCGGAATCAGAAGCGGCAGTTCCAGAGGATTTGATCATAGCTATAAGCTCTGAATCCCAAGATGCCATTGACAAAGCCCTTGATGCGGTAGATGGTTTGCTAAATAAACATGGTGGTGGGGATGATGAAAATGAATACAGACCAAAATCTTTCGACTCCGCTATGAAAACCATGCCTGGTCTTAATTTCTGTATAATTTCTGTACCAGGAAAATACGCAAAAAGAGAGGCTATGAAAGCTCTTAAAAATGACATGCATGTTTTGCTTTTCAGCGACAATGTTACAAAAGAAGAAGAACTTGAGCTGAAAACCTATGCAAGGGATAATGGCTTACTTCTTATGGGTCCTGACTGCGGTACTGCAATGATCAATAATGTTCCCTTAGGCTTTGCAAACAAGATAAGAAAGGGAAACATTGGATTGGTTGGGGCTGCAGGTACAGGTATGCAAGAAGTGATGGTGTTGGTTCACAAATTAGGGGGAGGAATATCTCAGGCTATAGGCACCGGGGGGAGAGATTTATCAGTAGAAATCGGTGGAATTACAATGCTCCAAGGCATAGAAGCTCTTAATGAAGATCCTGACACTAAAGTAATAGTAGTTATCTCAAAACCACCGGCAGAGGAAATATCGGATAAAATGTTATCCTACATTAAAGAAAATGTAAAAAAACCTGTGGTGATAAACTTTATAGGGGGAGACAAGAAAAAGGTGGAAGCCATAGGAAAGATAGGTGCAACAACACTGGAAGAGGCAGCAGTAGAAGCTGTCAAGATTGCAGAGGCAGGCCTTTCCTCAGGTTTTAAAATTGAAACCGATGAAGAACTAAAGGCTATAGCAGAGAGAGAAGCTAAACTTATAAAGCCAGGACAAAAATACCTGAGAGGCTTATACAGTGGCGGCACATTATGCTATGAAAGCATGCTGGTTTTAAGAGACTATATTGGTGATGTTTATTCAAATACACCATTAAACAAAACCATGAAATTAGAAGATGCAACCAACACTACAGGAAACTGCTGTATAGATTATGGTGACGATCAATTTACAGTAGGCAGAGCTCATCCCATGATAGATACAACGCTTAGAGAAGAAGAGTTTATGAAAGAAATTCAAAAAGATGATGTAGCTGTAATAATACTGGATGTCGTAATCGGCTATGGTACTCATAGCGATCCGGCGGGTGTTTTTGCAAAAAGAATTAAACAAGCTAAAGACATATTTGCGCAAAATGGAAGACATGTGCCAATAATATGCTATATCTGTGGTACTGATGAAGATCCCCAAAACTGGGCTATGCAGAAATCAAAACTGGAAGAAGCAGGAGCCATCATAGTAAATACAAATGCGAAAGCATCTAAATTGGCTGGCATGATAATAAATGAGCTATAATGGGGGGGTAGCAGGATGAAAAAAGTCAACGATATATTTGGCAAGGAACTCAAAGTCCTAAATATCGGACTGGAACAATTCTACGAAGACCTAAAATCACAAGATATCAAAGCAATTCAAATGGATTGGAGACCTCCGGCTGGAGGGGACAGCGAAGCTGCAGATCTATTGGCAGCACTACTAGGTTAAAACCCGTGCATACGGTTAATTATAGGAGGGATAAATAAATGGATAGAAAACTAGCTAATGAAGAAGCGTTAAAACGCTTACAAGACTCAGAAGTTTATTTAGTAGGAGCTGGGAAGGCAATAGATGTTGTTCCCGGTATGAAGAAAAATCTTATATTGCACGCTGGACCACCTGTTACTTGGGAAAAAATGTGTGGACCAATGCAAGGTGCAGTTATAGGAGCCCTTATTTATGAAGGTATGGCAAAAGATGAAGAATCAGCTAGAAAATTAGCTGCCAGTGGCGAAATCGAGTTTGAACCAAACCATCATCATCAATCAGTTTGCCCTATGGCAGGTGTGATGTCAGCTTCAATGCCTGTTTTCATAATGGAGAACAAGAAATACGGTAATTTTTCATATACAAATATGAATGAAGGCCTGGGAAAATGCTTGAGGTTTGGCGCTTTTGGAGATTCTGTAATAGAAAGACTTCATTGGATGGAAGACGAAATGTATCCAGTACTTAAGGAAGCAATAGAACTTTCCGGAGGCATCGATTGGAAGGCATTGGTTATTCAAGCTCTTCAAATGGGCGATGACTGCCATAACAGAAACAGAGCTGCAACTGCAATGTTTGCTAAAATTATTGGTCAATACTTGAGCAAAGTCAACGCAGACAAAGAAAAGATATCCAAAGTATTTGAATTCATCAATGGCAATGAGCACTTTACCATAAATATAACAATGGCTATGTGCAAAGCTATTACAGATGCAGCACATAACATACCTGGCAGTACAATAGTTACAGCTATGGCCAGAAACGGAGTGGAATTCGGAATAAGAGTCAGCGGCCTTGGTGATGAATGGTTCACAGCACCTGCTAATACACCTAAAGGATTATTCTTCCCTGGTTTCACCCAAGAAGATGCAAATCCTGACATTGGCGACAGTACAATAACAGAAACTACAGGTATTGGTGGATTTGCAATGGCTGGTGCTCCTGCAATAGTAGCTTTTGTTGGAGGAACTTACAAAGACGCTGTTAACTTTACACTAGAAATGTATGAAATCACTGGAGCAGAAAACAAGAACTTCAAGATACCTACCCTTGATTTCAGAGGCACCCCAACAGGTATTGATGTAGTAAAGGTATTAGAAACAGGTCTTGTACCTAGGATCAATACAGGCATGGCTCACAAGGAGCCTGGAGTTGGTCAAGTGGGCGCTGGTTTGGTAACTGCTCCTATGGAATGCTTCAAGAAAGCTGCCAGATATATGGTAGAAAAGGGACTGAATAAATAGCACAAGGAAGTATTAACAAAAACAGCACAGACAATTTGTTAAGCAGCAACAAAGGTTTTAAACCAGAAAAATTGAAACTTATAATTGTCACAAAAATGACAAAGCTCAAAAAAATTTTTATTCTTAAAAAATTTTATAAGATATGGAGGTATATTCAATGAAACTTTATGACTTATCACAACCTTTAAATGCTGATGTTCAATTCTGGCCATTTTACCCACCTTTTGAAGCTAAGTACTTCAAAAGAAAACCTGAGCACGGAGTTAACGCTCAGTATATCTCAACATCAAACCACATTGGAACTCACTTGGACGCACAAAGACATTTCATAACAGATGGTATGACAATTGACCAGATTCCATTGGAATGGTTATACGGCCCTGGAGTTATTGTTGACTTAAGAGACGAAATGTATGATTTAGCAGTATATACTCCAGAAATGATAGAAAAAAGAGTAGAAGTAAAAGAAGGCGACATCCTAGTTCTTCATACAGGATGGTATAAATATGCTACATTCGGATCTGAGCCTGACGAAGAAAGATACATCCACTTACATCCAGGAGCACATCCTGATATGGTAGACTGGTTAATTAAGAAGAAAATCAAATTATGGTGTGTAGACGCAGTATCAACTGACCATCCGATGAATCTACCCATAGGAAGATTCTTAGGAAAAGGTACTTTCGGACAATGTGACAGAGTAAGAGCTATAGCTGAAAAGAACCTAGGCGGCAAAGAAGTAGTCGATAAACTATTCCCTGTTGAAGATTATCAGTTAACTCACAATGCATTGTTCAAACATGACTGTATCCATGCAGAAAACCTTGGCGGACAAATTGGAGCTCCTGAACTTCAAAACAAGAGAGTTACAATAGGATGCTTCCCATGGAACTTTAAAGGTGGAGAAGCTGCATTCTGCAGAGTAGTGGCATTTGTTGAAGACTAATAATTTAACAATATGTGACTAGGGATAGGGACGGTTTCTTTGAAGAATTGCTGATTGCTATAGACTGAAATAATCTGGAATAAAGAATAGTAACAACAATCAGTGATTGTTAGAAACTGTCCCTTATTTATAAAATTTGTTTGAGGTGTAGATATGAAAGAAACAGTTATCGCGGGTGTACAAATAGCTATTGAACCTAATAATGTAAAAAAGAATATAGAAAAAGTAGTAAAATGGCTCAATAAAGCTGCAGAAGAGTACAATCCCGATCTTATAATTTTTCCTGAAACTATTACTACAGGTTTCGCAACAGGATTGTCTAAAGAAGAATTATGGGATTTGGTAGATACTGTTCCTGCAATAAGCGAAGAAGTAAGTAAAGCTGCACAAAAAAATAAAGTTCATGTCGTATTTCCTACATACACAAGAGGTGAAAAGATGGGAGATGTATATAACTCCAGTATACTCATAGGCTCTAACGGTGACATTATAGGAGTTTACAACAAGACTCACATTTACCCGGCAGAAAGAGAATGGGCATTGCCGGGAGAAACTGCAGATGTATATGATACACCATTTGCAAAGGTCGGAATGATAATTTGTTATGATGGTGATTATCCAGAGTTGAGTCGTATATTGGCCATGAAGGGTGCTGAGATAATCGTAAGACCTTCTGCACTTTTAAGAAGCTTTGAAATATGGAAACTTACAAATGCAGCAAGAGCCTATGATAATCATGTATATTTAGCCGGTATAAATGCAACAGGACCTGACGCTACAGGAACATACTATTTTGGTAACAGTATGATAGTAAGCCCTATAGCCCAGCAACTGGCTTTGGCAACAGCAGGCGAAACCATAATATCCGCAAAGCTGGATCCGGATCCGCTGAAATATATGAGTTATGGCATCAGAAAACCTATGATATTTAACCATTTGGAAGACAGAAATATAAAAGTATACGAAGGAATTGTTAAAGATGTAAAAAGCCAATTTCCTGTTAGTGGCAGGTATATAAAAGAATAAATGAAGGAGGCTTATATATGTCTAATCCTGAACTAAATACAAATACTGTTTTCGATCCCCAGGAACAACCAGTATGGGAAGAAAATCCTCGAATAGTAAAACCTATTTTAGGAATTGAAGATAAGCCAAAAACATGGTGGGAAAGCTTACTATATGGATGGCAGCATACTTTGGTAGACATTTCACCATTCGTATTGCCATTGTTAGTTGCAACAGCCGCAGGCTTAGGCCCTGAAGAAGGTGCAGCATGGGTTAACAGAGGACTGTTTGCCATGGGTATTGCTACCTTGATAATGACAACATTTGGTAATAAACTTCCAATTATACAAGGTCCTTCAGCTACAGTTACAGGAGCATTGACTTCTGTTGCAAGCATATATGGTTTACAAGCACTATGGGGTGCTATATTTGTAGGTGCTATAGTAGAATTTTTAGTTGGAGTCTCAAAAGTACTAGGTGTTCTTAGAAAAATATTCCCTGTAATAGTTTCAGGTATAGTTGTTATTAGCATTGGTTTCTCACTTGGCAGAACAGCGGTAGGCTGGATGGTAGGCGATGGCTCAATTACTAACTTCATACTTGCCGCTGCAGTTATAATTTGTATATACATACTTCAATTTGCTACTAAAAACATTGCAGGAGGAATCATATCAAGAGGTTCAATATTCTTCTCCATATGGATAGTTGGAGTTGGCTTAGCAGGAATTATGGGCCAGGTTGATTGGTCAATTGTTGCCTCTAAACCTTGGTTTGCATTCCCGGGCTTCTTCCCTTATGGTGGACCAGGCTTCGGATGGAAGTTCGTAGGAGGAGCTATCATAGGTGTACTTGTTGGATATCTTGGATCCATGGTTGAATCAATCGGTGATTACGCAGCAACCTGCGCAGTAAGTGGAGAGATCTATAAAGTTAAACATATGAACAAAGGTATTGCAGCAGAAGGTATTGGTTGTCTCATTGCAAGTATTTTTGGAGGTATTCCTTGTACAAGCTATACTCAAAACATCGGTATAATAGCAACTACTAAAATTGCATCAAGATTTGTTGTTAAAGTTTCAGCCTGCATATTGATGCTTTACGGATTAAGCCCCAAATTTGGTGCTTTGCTGGTTGCTATTCCAAGAAGTGTTATAGGTGCTGTATTCGTAATAGTATGCGGATCAATCGCAATGTCTGGTATACAGCTTGTAGGATCGGCTAAACCTACAACAGCCAACTCATATATAGTTGGAACAACACTTATGCTTGCAATAGGGCTTCCTGTTTACTGTCAATATGTGGTAGGAGATTGGACAGCCACCCTATCTCCATTGCTAAGGCTTTTCCTTACAAATACAGTTGTTATAGCAGTTATTGTGGGTATTATACTTAATCTTTTGTTGAATGTAGCTTTTAAAGGCGAACAAGAAGAAGTAGAGGAATAAAATAATAATACTAATACCCCTTGGCAAAAGGAAAGAAATAATGCATTTCTTTCCTTTTGTATTTCCGATAACTTCAATCTATATAAAATGTCAAAAAAAGGCGAAATATGTTGCCTAATTTCTTAAAATTCATTAAACTATAATTGTGACATAATAACAAATATAAGGATTAAGAGGTGGCAGTGTATGTATGGAACTACATTAAGAGAAATACTTGAAAAAGAAGAACTAAAAGGAGTAAAAGTTATAGCAGGCAAAAAAGGATTGGACAGAGTTGTAACTAATGTTAATATAATGGAGGTTCCGGATATTGAAAAATGGGTAAAACCTGGAGAATTGCTGTTTACCACAGGATATGCAATAAAAGATGACTATAATGCTTTAAATAGATTGATACCCTTTCTTGATAAAAAGAAGTTAGCCGGTTTAGGTATAAAGCCTAAAAGGTATCTTGCAGGCTATACCGAGCAAATGATAAACACTGCAGAGGCTTTAGATTTTCCAATTATTGAATTCCCACAACACATGTCTTATTCTGATTTGATACAACCTATCTTAGGATATATAACCAATCGACAAGCAAAAGTTTTGCAGAAAATAGAATATGCCAACAATAGGCTTATGGATATTATGGTAAATTACAATGATTTGGACAAGATAGTTGATGCAGTTGCAGACCTTGTAAAAAATCCCGTAGTAATAGAAGATATGAACAGCAATATATTAGCAAGCAGCATAACAGATGAAATAAGGGACAACATGGGAATAATGAAAAAACAAGGTGAAGATACTACCCCCGTTAAACTCCCTATAATTGCTCTCAACAATACCCTCGGATACTTGAAATGCTATGAACTAAACGGCAGAATATCCAAAACAGATATGAGCACTCTTGAAAGAGCAACATCTATTGTAGCTCTGGATTTTCTAAATAGAGAAAAGATAAAAGACATAGTAAGACATTATAAGGATCAGTTCTTGATAGAGTTGACTAGTGGAAGTATTACAGATGTAAAGCAGATTATTCAAAGGTCCAGGTATTTTAATTGGGATTTGGAAAAAGAATATTCGGTATTGATTTTAGATTGTAATGTGAATTCCTATGATATACCTGGAATAAACAATTACCAAGAATTTATCACAAAAATGTATGATATAGCCCAAAATGCAATAGAAGCCTTTGATAAGAAACCTGTAATGGGTATCGTAGGCTCATACATTGTTATGCTTTTACCGGTTAAGAACTTGTCTATTTTTTACTCTAAAGATTATAAAGAATCACTTCTTAAATTCGGCAGCTTCCTTTCTAAAGAATATGCAAAACTTAAACTTGATGTTTTGGTTAATATAGGTATAGGGAAACCTTATAATAATCCTACTAATATATGTGATAGTTTTAATGAAGCCAAAAAGTCACTTAAAATAAGCAAAGTTATTTATAGCAAAAAAAATGTTATATATTACGAGGATCTAGGTATATTCCAGCTATTTCAAGAAATTAACAAAGATGGTGTGGACTTTATCACCAGCATAGTGAAACCTTTAATTGAGTATGATGAAAAGAAGGATAGCAATCTATTAGAAACACTAGAAGCTTATTTCAACTGCAATGGAAACATAAAGCAAGTGTCTCAAAAGATGTACATTCACTATAATACTGCCATATACAGAATTGATCAGATTCAAAAACTGCTTAACGTAGATCTTAATAATCCTGATGACAGGCTGAATGTAGAAATAGCATTAAAGCTGAGAAACTACATAGGATAAAAGGACACCGGTGTCCTTTTTTTATATTCATATATCCTTAAAACAATGGTACAATTATCTAAAATGGGAAGTAAGGGGGTTGAAATATGGACTATAATCAGATCCTGGAAAACGCCAGAAAGAATATGGGAGGCAGAT